>CAYJMZ010000095.1:0-9319 GCA_964370995.1 uncultured Fimbriimonadaceae bacterium
GCGGTGGAGGGCGTAGCCGGGCGAAGAGGGGCCGTTCTACTTCCCAAGCAGAGGGTCGCGGGTTCGAATCTCGTCGCCCGCTCCAAGTTCCCTTGAACCTGAGTGTCCGGGGGGCGTGAGTGTTTCGCCCGGTGCGCCGAGAGGTGTTTGGTGCCAATCTCAGCGAACATCGCGCTGAGATTGCACGTCAATATTACCGATGAGTTATACTGGAAGGGCGTGGAAAACAAGTTTGTCGCTTTCGAGGGCGAAACAATTAACCGGGAGTTCAGGGGCCTGCCCCAACGCGATCGGCGGGATTTAACGCATGCCATGGAGTCATTTCAGGACTTCGGATACGAGTCAGCGAAGGCCCTGTGTGAGGAGATTCAGGATGGCGTCCTTCGGATCAAGAACAAAAACGGAACAGCGGGACGGGGACTCTACTTTGGACCTGGGAAACGTAGGAAAGGGCGGAATATCCTCGTTCTTCTAACGGTGTACAAGAAGGAATCTCAAAAGACCGACAAGACGGCCCTTCGACGGGCAATCAGTCGAAAGCGCCGCACAGAGGTGTAAGGTATGAGCGGAAGAAACGTAAAAGTCGATTTGGACTCACCCGGCGTGTTGGAGGAGATGATCCAATGGGAAACGATGCGGGACCCGAGCTTTTCTCGGGAGCGCGATCGTGAGAAGCAGGAAGAGGCGATCGCCCAGGCGGAGTTTCAGCGCGCTGTAGCCGGGCTTGTGCAGATTCGAAAAAAAAGGGAACTGACTGCGCAGTACGTTGCGAGAGTTCTCGGCGTGACGCAGCCGTATGTGAGCCAGGTGGAATCAGGGAAAAAGGCGGTTGGCTTGGGATTCCTCATCAAGTACTCCAGGGCGGTCGGGGCAGAACTGAGAGTGAGGGAGAAGCGTGGCTGGAAGAAGGGCGACGCGGACACCGGTGGGCAGAAGACCACCCGTCGCCGAAAGTAGGGCCTTGCCAACTGCCAACGAGGGTGGACGCGATGGTGGCGAGTATCCAATGGCGATGCGATGGCAAACCCCATGTGTGTGGAGCGGCAGGGCTAGCCTAGGGCTTGGTCGATGAGATCGATGTTGCCCTGCAGCCGCTCCTCAAACAGATGCGAGTAGGTGTCGAGCGTCATTCGGACGCTGCTGTGACCGAGTTGGCGTTGCACCCGCAGGGCGTCCGCTCCGCCGCTGATGAGGATGCTTGCGCATGTGTGGCGAAGTGCATGGAAGCCGATTTGGGGCACTCCGGCATCCTTCATCAGAGCGTTGGTGCGCTCAAGGGTCGTCTTGCGGTGGTGGGGCTGGCCGGCGCTGGTGACGAACACGAGGCCGGGCCCGGGCTGGGGGATATCCTTGTCGCGCATGAGCTCTGCGCCGGTCAACAGCTTGAGGCGGTCCGCCACGGCGGGAGCCATTTGGATCGTGTGCCGGCCGCCACGGGTCTTCAGGGGTGCGAGATAGAAACGCTTCTCGTGGCGCTGGAGCTGCCGGTCAACCGTGATCGTGCCCTTCTTGAAGTCCAAGCGGTCCCAGGTGATGCCGAGGAGCTCGGAGAGGCGCATACCGGTGTAGATGGCGGTCACGAGAAGCGGCTCCAGATCGTGGCCCTTCGCCTTCTTGACCAGGGCGGCGATTTCGGGCTGGGACAAGAAGCGGATGCGCTTCTCCGCCTGACGTGGCGCTTTGGTCTTGCGAACGGGGTTCTCGTGGATGCGTGCGTCTTGGACCGCCTGCTGCAATGCGGACGACAGCGTCGCGCGGATGTTGAGGATCGTGGCGGGCTTGACCCCCGCGATCACGCGGCGCTCAAAGAACTCGTTGAGATGCCGCACGCGGATGTCCGCGATCTTCATGGCCGCGATGGTGTCGGGCTTGATGTGGGCCTTGACCGCGCTAGAATGGCGGGCATGGGTGTTCGGAGATTGGTGAGCCTTGACCGTCGTCAGCCAAACGTCGAGGTAATCACCGAGGCGGGTGCTCTTCGTTTGTGGCTCGTGCCCCTTCGCCAGATCGCCAAGCATCTCACGGAGCTTGTTCTTCGCTCCTTCCCGCGTGTCGAAGATCAGATTCTTGCGTGTTTTGTGCCCCGTTTCGGGGTTGACGACCTGAATGCGCGCCACCCATTTGCCCTTGTGTCGTCCGTTTTGAAGCTGAAACAGACTCCCTTCACCCGCTGCGACCCCTTTGTTCGTCTTTGATAAAGAAGAGGTCACGGGTTCGATTCTCGTCGAGGGCTCCATGACTATGCCGATCTCAGACATCCTGATCACCGCGCATGGGGTGCCTGGAGTGTGGGTGGACGGGCGTGCGGTTGCGTTCCGCACATCCAGGGCCCTGCACCTCGCGCTCTATCTGGCGCTCTGCGGTCCCACGTCGCGGGATGAGTTGGGCGATACCCTGTGGCCACACCTGAGCTCAGAGCGCCAACACGCGAACGTGAGGCTGTGCCTGCACTACATCCGCGCCGTCGTGCCGGGTCTCGTGATCGAGGATGCCAAAACGTTGCGGCTTGGCGAGGCCCGGATCGATCACCCCGAGTGCGTGGCGTTTGTGCGGTCGGCCGGCCCGGATCAGGCGGGCGAGCTCATCGCCATGATCGGCCAGCCGATGTTGCAGGGCTGCGACGAGCCCTGGGCTGCGAATCTGCGCGATGCTTGGAACTCCCTCGTGGCGGAAGGCGGGCTACAACTGGCTCACCGGTTGCTCGAGTCCGATCCGAGGATGACGATCGCGCTGTTGCAGCCGCTATCGGGCATCGACCCATACCGCGATCGCATTCCCGTGCTCACGGCCTCCGCGTGGGTGCGTCTGGCCGAGCATGCGAAAGCCCGGGAGGTGATCCGAGACTACGCGCGATTCATCAAGGGCGAACTGGGCATGAACTGTGGCGACGCGTTGCTCTTGGAAGTTGGACTGGAGTTGCCGACGGAGCGTCCGAGTGCGCCCGTCAGGGTCACGCTCAGCGGCCGGCAGCAGTGCCGCCTGGCGCTTGCCCGTGCTCCGGCGTGGTTGGTGGCCTCCCAACTGCAACTGGGAATGCGACGCTTGCGGGAGGCGCTTGAAACACGCGTCGCTCGGGGTGCGCTCCGAGCCGAGCTGCTCGCCACGCTCTCTCGCTTCCAGTCGGAGGCCGGCGAGTTTGCTGAGGCCGAGACCACCGCCCGAGAGGCGCTCGCGCTCGCCCGCAGCGGGGGTGGACGCACCTGGGCGGGCCTGGCGCTTGCCAGGAGCATGATCTATCGGGGCGATCTTCTCGGTGCCCGCACCCAGTGCGACTCCGTGACCGATGGCGGGAGGCGTCTCGAGCCCGAGGCTTCTGCGGAGGTCGAAGCGATCCTCTCGGCGGTTGCCAATCAGGAAGACGACCTGGGGGCAGCCGAAGCCCACGCGAATCGGTCCTTGCGCTGGGCGGTGCGGGCCGAGTCTCCCTTTCACCAGGTGGTGGGGCTCAACCTGCTCGGAAGCGCCCTGTTCAAGGCACGCCTATGGGACCGCGCACGAGAAGCACACCAGGAGGCCGCAGACATCGGGAAGGCGTGCGGTGCGCGTGCCCGCACCGGCCACGCGCTGAACTCCTTGGGGCGGTGCCTGGAGGCACAAGGGGACCTTCGAGGCGCCGCGCGCTTGTACGAGCAATCGCTCGAATGCCTCTCTGAGCTCGAATCCAAGGAGATCTTCGCAATGACGATGACCTACCTGGGCAATCTTCGTCTCCGATTGGGTGACCCAGCTGCGGCGCTCGAGGCGCACTGCAAGGCACTCGCTTGCCGCCGGTTGGCCGGGGACTCCTGGGGACGCGCGACATCTCTGCGCTGCGTGGCCCGTGCGCTTCTTGCGCTCTCGCGTCTGGATGAGGCGGAGCGAGATGCCCACGCGGCCTCGCACCTTGCCGAATCGATGGGCGACGCGCTCGGTGTGGCGATGTCGGAAGTGGTGCTCGCCCACGTGTTCAAAGTGCAGGGAAGGCGGGATCGGGCGCAACGGGCGGCGGAGAGTGCTCTGAGGTTCATAGCGGGACCATCCGCCCCGGTGAGGCACCTGCTGGCCGAGGATCCGATCTACGGTGTCCCGTCGGTGCAGGCGTTCCTCAAGTCCCTCGCCTCGCCGGCATGAGTGCGGCATTCGCAATCCCCGTACAAACCCACACGGAACCTCATTGAGCCTTCCATCCCAAGTTGAATGCTCGTGCAGCACGAGGACGCGGCCAGCAAGATTGCGGGGTCTCAGCCGGTGGGTGGCGTGGGAACCCCTTGCAAACGCCCTGCAAACGGTCGGAGTGCGACGATGAGCCAGGGTGCCCTCAGTGGCGCTCCTTGGAATCGCACATGACCCAGATCAAACATCTCGCACTCGTCGCCGGCATGGGGATTCTCGGCCTCACGGCCCAGTCCCAGGCGTACAGCTTTGTCAACGACTTCTCCATCACCAACGGCAATCCGAACGGCGCATGGACCTATGGACACTCGACCACTCTGGGCGCGCTGACGGCGTTCTCGACCCCCGGCAGCGACGCGAACTTCTCCAGCTGGTCGTCACCGGGCGTGTATGGAGCTAATCAGCCTCCCTCCGCGTACAAGAACATCAGTGCGGGGACAGTGGGCGGGATCCCCCCCGGCGGGGCGGGAATGCACCCGGGAAACGGTGCGTTCGCGGTCGCTCGATTGCTTGTCACAAGCACCGGTGTGTACAACATCGCAGGCACCTTTGGCGCGGGCGACACCGGCTCAGTCGACGTGTACGTGCTTGTCAACGGCGTGTCCAACTTCTCCGCGTTGGCGACCGCAGTGGACGCGTCGTTCAACTTCACGAGGGCCGTAAACTTTGGGGACTCGATCGATTTTGTGGTTGGGATGAATTACGACTATTACTACGACTCGACCCCGTTGAGTGCGACCGTCACTCCCGTTCCGGAGCCTGCCACGCTCGGCCTGGTCGCCGTATGCTCGTGGGTGGCCGCGCGCCGCCGCCGCCGCGCCCTGAGAGCCTAGCCCCTGGCCCTACCCCACCATGGCACCCCACCTCGAACGGCGTGCCATGTGGGATAGGATGGGGTGTGAGTTCCGTCGCCTCCTCCCCTGACCTCGCCGCGATTCGCGCCCGCTTCCCCGCGCTGGCGACCGGCTTCGCGTACCTTGAGAACGCGGGCGGCTCGCAGGTGCCCGCCTCGGTGATCGGCGCGATCCACGACTACTTTCACGACAGCTACGCACAACTCGGGGCGGGGTACCCCGCTTCGGATCGCGCCACCCAAACCGTGGCCGACGCCCGCACGTGGATGACCGAGTTCGTGGGCGGCACGGGGCTCGGGCATGCGGTCCTCGGCGCCTCCACCAGTGCGCTGATGCAGATGCTCGCCCAAGAGAAGGCGCTTGCCCTGCAGCCAGGGGACGAGGTGGTGTTCGCCGCGAACGGCCACGAGTCCAACATGGGGCCTTGGGCGCGCCTGGACCGCCGCGGCCTGGTGCCCAAGTTGTGGCCTGCGGACCCCGTGACCGGCGAATGCACGCTCGCCACTCTCGATCCCTTGCTTACGGGGCGCACCCGGGTGGTGGCGGTGTGCCACGTGTCCAACCTGCTGGGCGGGATTGTGGACCTAAAACCGATCGTCGAGCGCGCACATGCGGCGGGCGCCGAGGTGGTCGTGGACGGGGTCGCGTATGCGCCGCACCGCGTGATCGACGTAAAGGCGCTGGGCGTGGATTGGTACGCGTTCAGCAACTACAAGGTGTTTGGCCCCCACATGGCCACGCTCTTTGGCAAAAACGATGCGATCGCATCGATCGACGGGCCCAACCACTTCTTCATTCCCCGCGACGGGGGTGTGGGCAAGTTCGAGCTGGGTGGCCCCAGCCACGAGGGATGCGCGGGGCTGCTCGGCCTTCGCCGGTACCTCAACTTTCTGCTGGGTCGCGATGCGGGAACCCCCGTCGACCACGCTGCGGTGCGCGCCGCCTACGCGGTCATGCAATCGCTCGAGACCCCGCTGGTGGCTCGCCTGGTGTCCTGGCTCCTCGCCAGACCCGGGGTGCGCATCATCGGCCCGCAACACGCCGAGGCATCGCGCGTGGCCACCGTGAGTTTCGTGCACGCCTCGAAATCATCCGCAGAGGTCGCAGCCGCGGTGAACCGGGAGGGGATGGGAATCCGCCACGGGCACATGTACTCCTACCGCCTGTGCGAGGCCCTCGGGCTCAACGTCGTGGACGGGGTCGTGCGGGTCAGCCTGCTGCACTACAACTCGCCGGAAGAGGTCGAACGGCTGCTGGGCGTGTTGGATAGGGTGCTGTAGGGGAAGGTGGTCGGGATGACTGGATTCGAACCAGCGACCTCTGCGTCCCGAACGCAGCGCTCTACCAAACTGAGCCACATCCCGAAATGCAAGGGGCATGATACCCCCTGTCGCCGGGTGTCCTCGCCCATAATCGGGGTGCCGTGAACGTTCCCCCCTACGTGCCCGAGCCGATCCAGATACCGGGCAACGTCGCCGAAGAACCCCACACCGCGATGCTTGGATTCGTGCGGCGCGTGAGCGTGATGCACGCGGGGTCGCTGGCGGTGGTGTTCGGCATCGCGGCGGCGCCCACTCCGGCGTTGCCGATGCATCCCGCCGGGGTGCTGGCCGCCGCGCTGTTGGCGGGCCTCAGCTTCGTGCGCACCGCGACGCGACCCAGCCGCATCGATCAGCGGTTGTCGATGGTGCTGTTTCCGTTCCTTCTGCTGAGTCTTGGCTTCGTGATGCGCGGGGCGATGGAGGAGGGGTTCCCCGTGTGGTCGCCCCTGTTTGGCATCGGGGCCGCCCTCGTGTACACGTTCGCGTGCGGGCGCGACTACAGTTTCGTGGGCAATTTCGTGGTGGGTGCGCTGGCGTCTTCCATCATCCTGGCGGCGGCGTCCATGGCGTGGGGTTTTCCCGCCCGCGTCAGCACCGAGGCGCTCGCGATCAACGCGGGGTACCTCTTCTATTGGGTGTACGATCTTGCCTCGCTGCTCACGCGTCGACGCCTTGGCGAGGAGGCCGGCGCCGTCGTGGACCTCTATCGGGACGTGCTGAACGTCATCACCTATCCCGTGCAGCTGCTGCGCCACTGGCGGGAGTCCCGCATCTGGAACCTCAAGTAGGATGCCCCCATGACCCGTATCACGTGCTATATCCGGCCGCACCGCCTTGAGCCCGTGAAATCGGCGATCGCGGGCGTCGGGGTGTCCGGAATGAACGTCGCCGACGTGCGCGGAACCGGCAACTCGCCCGAGCGGCCGAACTGGTTTGCGGGCGAGGAGCACCTGGTCGCCCTGCCGTTGCGCGCAAAGGTCGAGGTGGTTGTTGACGATTCGCTCGTGGAGGCCGTGGTGGCGGCGATCCTCGAAAACGCGCGCACTGGGGAACCCGGAGACGGCAAGATCTTTGTAGAATCGGTGGTGGACGCCTTGCGCGTTCGGACGGGCGAGCGTGGCGAGGTCGCGCTTTGAGCGAATGATCCGGGGCTCTCGTCCGTCATACTGATGTTTCGCTTCGCACTCACGGGACAAGACGCTCATGATCGCTCAACTCATCGCATTCGCCGTCTTCGGTTTGGCCCCCGCGCCGACCGACCTCACCGTCAACGTGAATCAAGGGGACGTGATCTCCGGGGATCGCGTGTTCCGAGTCACGGTGCAGTCCGAATCCCCCGTGATCCAAGTGGAGTTCTACGTGGGGGACGACCTGCGCGAGAACGACACGAGCACGCCCTACGAGTTCAAGGTCGATTCCTTGGGCTTCAACGACGGCGAACTGAAACTTGCGTTCGTGGCCCACACACAAGAGGGCAACCCGGTGCGAAAGCCCCTCACGGTGCGCGTGGACAACGGTCTTGCCAAAGGTGCGGATTTCCATGTCGCGGCGGCGCGCGACGCGCTCGCGATCAGCAAGTGGGACGACGCGATCCTTTCATCGCGCATCGCGCTGAAGATCCAGTCCGGCTACGATCCCGCCCGGATCACCATGGCGCGCGCGTACTACGGGAAGGGCGTTCTGGATTCTGCGCAGCGCTATGCGGAAGACGTGCTGACGGGCAAGCCTGACAACATCGAGGCGCTCGAGCTGCTTTCGATCGTGCACCTCCAGCAGGCGTTCAACACGTACAACCGAGGGGGCGATCGCTCGCAGACGATCACCGCGATCGAGACCGCCCTCAAGGGTGCGGTGGAGGCTCGGCGCAAGTCGCTGGACGCCTCTGTGGACCGGTTGCTGCCCGTCACCGACGAGAACAGGATTCGGTACGCGGACGAGGCGATCCGGGCCGAGCGGTACGGCGTCGCCATCAGCGCTCTGGCGGGGGCCCTGCGCAAGGACAATCGCGACAACGCGCTTGCGAATCGCGTGGCCTACGCACAGATTCGCGCGGGCCGCATCGCCGACGCTCGCGCCACGCTGGGCGAAGTGGAGAAGTTCGGTGCGCTCGACGCCTATGGCTACGCGCTGAAGGCCGTGGTCGAATCGCACGTGGGCAGCCCCGCGGGCTCCGACGACGCGATGCGCGAGGCCATCCTGTCCGATTCGGAGAACATGGGCGTGCGCACCGCGCAGGCGTACATCGCGCTGCGGCGGAACAACACGGCGGTTCTGGGCCGCTTGGCGGTGGACCTCGCGCGCGACCAAGGCAGCCGGACCGAGGTGAACTACTACCTCACCGCGCTGAACCACAAGCTCAACCAGTTTGAGGAGAGCCGCAAGTCCTTCGAGCGCTCCGTGATGGCCGAGCCGGCGAACTACGACGCGTACATCGAACGTGCGAACGAGTCCGTCCTCCGCTCTCTGACGATGGCCGAGGCCGAGAAGGCCTTGGAGATGCGCATCGCACGCGTGCTGTTTGAGACCGCCCTACTGTGCAAACCGGACTCGTTCGAGGCGCTCACCGGCCTGTCGCTCGCCGCGCTTCGGCAGGGCAAGACCGACGAGGCCCTGCGGCTCGCCCGGGCCGCGGTCGCCGCCAGCCCGGGGTACCCCGCGGGCCACTTCACGCTCGCCGCGGCGCAGGCCGCCGTGGGACAGGCCACCGAGGCCGCCCTGTCGGTGGTGGCCGCCGGCAAGCTGGACGTCCCCAACCTCGAAGGCCGCCAGGCGCCTACCGCGGACATGGCGTGGCGTTACTTCGCACAGATGGGCCGCACGCCGATGCTCTCCGCGCCCAAATAGCCTATAGGCGTTAGAGCGGGCGGGTTGCAAGCGAGTGGAGTGGCCGGGCGTACGGCCAGCGTCCCCCTCGCCCCGCCCCGGGGAGAGGGGACAGGGGCATAGCCATTAACTTAAGGGCATCTTTTTATTTGGCTGTATCGTCCTTGT
>CAYJMZ010000096.1:0-9262 GCA_964370995.1 uncultured Fimbriimonadaceae bacterium
GCTCTTCGCCGCTCCATCCGGCGATGTTGGTGCGCAGCATGTAGCAACCCTCGCTAAGCTCGGACCACGTCCGCATGTCCTCGCGCTTGTGCCAAGAGACCTCGGCGCCGCCATCGGCCCTGGCATTCACATCCACCTCAAACAGCTTTTCTGCCCGGGTGTTCTGTCCCAGCAATCGCCCGATGCGGCGCTCGATCCTCCCACGCTCGAGTTTCCTCTCGGAGCAGCTTGCCGCAATCTTGGCCAGCCCCGCCTCGATCTTCTTTTCGAACCGCTCGTGAATCGCACGCTCCTTGTCGCGCCGGTCGGAGCTGCGGCACAGGATGAACGTCTCGGTGCCGTCCTCTGAAGCGCACATCTGCACCTCGAGCCCCTCGCGAATCTCGCACCACTCGCCGTCGAGCAGCTTGCTCTCGAATGCCTTAAGCCCAGACTTGGGGGTTCCGATGATGTAGCGCCGGCCGCCCTGGCGAAGAAAGGCAAGGTTGTCCTCGCTGGCCATGCCCCGGTCCATCGCCCACACGCGGTCCGCCTTGCCGTATCGTTCCTCGATGCACTCGACGATCTCCTCGACGGTCGTCACATCGGCGCGGTTCCCGTCGAACACCTCGTAGCCTAAAGGAAAGCCCTCGCGGCTCACCACCAGTGCGATCGCCACCTGTTTGCAGTCGGGGCGCTGGTCGCGGCTGTAGCCTCTCTTGGCCTGGGGGTTGCCCGCGGCGGCGCCTTCGAAGAACGTGCTCGTCACGTCGTAGAGCAAAAGGTCGTACTCCAGCCCGAACAGCTCGCCCGCACGGGACTTGAGATGCTGCTCGAGCGCTCCCTTGTGGACCAGCAGCCTGTCGAGGGCCCGGTACAGACGGTCGTCGTTCACCTTCGAGGGCGGCACGCCGAGCAGATCGGCCAGGGCGCTCTTTTCGTAGCTTCGCTCTGCGATGGACAGCTCGCTCGAGGGGTCGATGAGGCGCTGCACGATCAGGATCTGGGCGACCAGGTCCCACGCCACATCGGCTCTGCCGCCTTCCAGACGCTCGGCAAGGAATGTGTCCAGCCCTAGGCTCTTGATCGCCTCGAGCGCGAGCCAGTGCCCTCCGAAGCTGCGGGCCCGCTCCACGCGGACGCGGCGGGCGTCGACTTCCACCCATTTTGGCTCTTTGGGCTCGAACAGG
This sequence comes from uncultured Fimbriimonadaceae bacterium, assembly GCA_964370995.1. GTDB lineage: Bacteria > Armatimonadota > Fimbriimonadia > Fimbriimonadales > Fimbriimonadaceae > JAMLGR01. The sequence goes on from CAYJMZ010000096.1 coordinate 1,170, forward strand.
TCCGACTGGTGCGGCTTGCCGCTCGCAGCCTGGGCCACTCCAAGGCGGTGCTCCTCCTCCACGTCGCCCAGGTACGCGACCACGCGCTGGCGCGGACCGCGGGCCGTGCGCACCGACTCGACCAGAGCCCAGTAGCCGCGTTGGACACCGCTCTTCTTTCGGGTGATCCGCCGAAGATACATCTCAACGAATACTGACGCAGGGCGGTCTTCACTACATCGCCCCAACAGCGCCGTGCAGGTTCGACGCATCAGACGACCCGAACCAAGTCAGGTTCGGAGAAATTCTGAAAATCCTGAATCTCCCGGGCAACTGCGGAAGTTGGGCTAGCCTCGACAGCTGAAGCTACCGAGGCATGAGGTCGGGGCTATTTGGACCGCAAGGCCCCTAGACAGCTCCTCCAAACTCCGAACCGCAAACAGGGACGGCGACCCGCCGGTGTGCCAGAACAGCGTTCGCCCCGGCAGCTCGCCCTTCCGAGCGAGGGCCATCAGCCCTGCGAACGCCTTGCCCGAATACACCGGGTCGAGGAAGATGCCCTCGCGGCGCGCCATCTGGACGATCGCCTCGTTGCCCTCGATGCTGGGAACCGCATAGCCGAGGCCGACCCATTCGAGTCGGAGATCGAAATCCTCGGGCCCGACATTGCGGCTCTGCCCCAACAGCTCATCGAGGCCGGCGCACAGCTCGGAGAACTCCTGGGTGAGCCCCGGCTCGGGGTCCGCGCTGATGCCGATCACCCGCGTGGGCCTTCCGTGGTAGGCGTACGTGAGCCCGGAGTGCGTGCTTCCGCTCGAGCTGGCCACCACGATCTGGTCGAACGGCGCCGCCTGGGAGTCCAACTCCTCCCCCGCCTTGACGAACCCGTACGCCCCAAGTGGGGAAGACCCGCCGATCGGAACGCGGTACACCCGCAGACCCTCCTTCTCGTACGCGCACGCCACGGCTTCGGCGTGGTCGGACAACGCCTCCCAGGTCCCGTCGGGGAACCGCCGCACGTCCACGCCGAGGATCTCGTCGATCAGCATGTTGCCGCCGTCGTGGGGCAGGTGCAGATCGGGCGGCTTGCCCGCGGGGCCGTCGTACGGCTTGTCCATCACCGCCGCCCCGCACCGCAGCCCGAAGCGCGCGCAGGCGCCTCCCAGTTGGCGGATGAAATTCGACTGCGCGGAACCGCAACTCACCACCGCCTGTGCGCCCGCATCGAGCGCCGCGGCCATCAGGTATTCAAGCTTGCGCCCCTTGTTTCCGCCCAACGCGAACCCGCTGAGATCGTCGCGTTTGACCCACAGGTCGATGCCAAGCAACTCCGACATCCGGTCCAGCCTGTGAAGGGGGGTCGGACTCTGGATCAGAGGGATCTTCCGAGGGGCGGGCATGGCTGCATTGTACATGGGGGGAATTTACGATTTACGATTTACGACTTACGGATTCACGTGATCGGGCCCACGTCACTCGTCATCCCAAAATCGTAAATCGTAAATCGTAAATCCCCCATAATTCCCCCCATGAACCTGCGCAAGAAGCTTGGCATCGGATGCGGGGTGGTGGTTGTGGGCTTGGGGGTGTGGTTGGGCCCGGCGCTGTTCGACTTGCGCGGATACATCTCGGCAGCGATCACGCCGCAGCAGATGCGGGAGTACGACGGCACCAACGCCGACAACCTCAAGGCCCTGCACACGGCGCTGATGCTGTACGAGGAGAGCGAGGGCGCCTTCCCCCAGGCTTCCGGCTGGATGGACGCGATCGAGAACCGAATCCGGGCGTCCGACATGACCGAGGAGCAGGCCGCCAAGAAGTTGCGCGACCCGCAGCGCTCCAGAGCGCCGAACCAGTACGGGTATGCCCTCAACGATGCGATATCACAACGATATCATAGTGATATCACATCTCCGGGGACGACCCCCCTCGTGTTCCTCAGCACCGAAATGGCGCGGAACGCCCACGGAAATCCCGACAAGATCGGCGAGAACGTGCAGTCGGGACGCCCTTACGCGGTGGCCGTCGACGGCACGATCCTGCGAAGGCCCTGAGGCGGCTGATATAATGGGAGCGCCGGTTCGCCCGTGGGCGCCGGTTTCACCCGACACGACGAGGCCCCCAAACGATGTCCGCTGTAACGCCCAACACGTCCTACAACAAGCTCGACCTGCTTCGACTCATGCTCCTCAGCCGAGAGGGCGACCGCCGGGAGGGCATCCTTCTTCGGCAAAGCAAGGGCTGGTTCCAGGTCAGCGGGATGGGGCACGAGGCGCTGGGCGTACTGGCGCTGTGCCTCCGACCCGACGACTACTTGTTCCCGTACTACCGCGACCGGGCGCTGATGCTCGGACGGGGGCTCACCAACTACGAACTGGCCCTGGCGTACTTTGCCAAGCGCGAGTCGGGTTCGGGCGGACGCCAGATGCCGGGCCACCACAGCGACCGCGCGCGCAACGTGTTCAGCGTCTGTACCCCGACAGGTGGCTCGTTGCTCCCCGCGTGCGGCGCCGCCTGGGCCATGCGGCTGGCGGGTGAACACTCGATCTGCATTGCCAGCCTTGGCGACGCCGCATCGCGTCAAGGCGAGTTCTACGAAGCGGTCGCCTTCGCGATCCAAGAGAAGTTGCCCGTGATCTTCTTGATCGAGGACAACAAGTACGGGATATCGACTCCCACCGAGAAGTTTCTGCCGTTCCACCTCGACTTGTTCAGCGACACGCACGTCGTCAAGATCGACGCGCGCAGGCCGGACAACGTGTACAACGCGGGTGTTGAGGCCGTCCGCAAGGCGCGCGCCGGCAAGGGGCCAACCCTGCTGTGGTGCGATCTCGACCGCCTGGCCAGCCACACGAGTTCTGACGACCATCGCGTGTACCGCGACCTCGACGACATCGCCGAGATGGAGACGCGCGACCCGATCCGCCTGCTGTCCGAAGAGCTGATCGCCTCGGGCGAGCTCCAGGCGGCCGGCTGGCAGAGCATGCAGGACGAGATCGTCGCCCAGGTCGATGCGGATTACCTCCGGGCCGAGGCCGCCGAGGATCCCCGACCCGGGGAGGTCCTGCTGCACAACACCGGCGAACTCGCGGTAGCCGAGAAGCCGCCGATCGCCCCCGGACGGCAGACCATGGTCTCGGCGATCAACGCCACCTTTCGCAAGGCCCTGGAGGACGACCCCAAGATCGTGTTCTTCGGCGAGGACATCGAGGACCCCAAGGGCGGCGTGTTCGGCCTCACCAAGGGCCTGGGCGAGGCGTTTCCCAAGCAGGTGTTCAACGCGCCACTCGCCGAGGCGACGATCCTGGGCACCGCCGTCGGCATGGCGGCCTACGGCATGAAGCCGGTGTTCGAACTGCAGTTCATCGACTTCATCACGCCGGCGTGGAACCAACTCGTCACCAACCTCTCAACCCTGCGCTGGCGCAGCTTCGGCACCTGGAAGTGCCCGTGCGTGATCTACGCGCCGTACGGGGCGTACCTTCCCGGGGGGTCGCTGTGGCACAGCCAGAGCAACGAGGGGGCGCTCGCGCATGTGAGCGGCATCCGTATCGCGGTCCCCTCAACCCCCGAGGACGCGGCCGGGCTGTTCTGGTCCGCCATCCACGGCGACGACCCGACGTTCATCCTCGTGCCCAAGCACATCTTCCGCAAGCAGGTCGATGTCGGCTCGGTCGTGCCCGTGCCCCTCGGCAAGGCGCGCACCGTGTGCACCGGGACAGACGTGACGCTGGTGGCGTGGGGCAACTGCGTCGAACTTGCCGAGGAGGCCGCCACACGCCTGAGTGGGGAGGTCGACATCGAGATCATCGACCTCCGCTCGATCGTGCCGTGCGACTACGAGGCGGTCACGGCCTCGCTTGCCAAGACCGGACGTCTTGTGGTGCTGCAGGAGGACACGCGCACGTGCGGCTTTGGGCAGGCGGTGATCGCCGAGATGGCCGGCAAGCCCGAGCGCTGGGACCTCTTCCTCTCGCCGCCCCAGCTCGTGTCTCGCGACGACGTTCCGATCGGCTACAACCCGATCTACGAGTACGCGGCGCTGCCGGATCTTGATCGGGTGGTCGAAGCGGTTCGGCTTGTGATGGAGTAGCACCCCCCTACGGCAGCACGTGCGGGAAGCCGGCAAGCCCGGCTAGTGAGCAGATCGGGTCGATCCCGACGTTGCCGATCGTGTACGCCCCTCCGGCGGGGCACACGGGAAGCACCGCGCCCTTGATGTACGTCGGCGCGAGGTCCCCTCCCACGACGGGGTCCCCCGCACTCTTGCCCGCCTCCATCGCAAACTGCTCCTTGGCCTGGGATATTGCCCGAAGCTGTGATAGGCATGTGCGCTGCTGGGCACGCGAGCGGGTCGCGACCCACTGCGGCACGGCGATCGCCAACAGAATGCCGATGATCAGCACCACGATCATGATCTCGACAAGGGTGAAGGCGGACTTGAGGCGCATCGGCAGGGTCTCCACTGGACCTATTCCACACATCCGGGCGGAACCCCGTTGTGCCTTCCACATCGCGGCCTGGGAACCCCTCGCCCCGCCTGCATCCACGCCCCTTGCGACACGAGAATTGTGGGAAGCCTATCCGGGAACCCTTCCCCCGGAGTCCGCGATCGGGGGGAGGGCAGGGTGGGGGGCCATCTCCGGCGGGCGTTCGGGATGCCCGGAGCCCCTCACCCCTGTCCCCTCTCCCCGGGGCGGGGCGAGGGGTTCCCGGAGGGGCCCTGAACCTGCGACTAGCTGCCTTCGCCTGGGCCGCCGGCTTCTTTGCCCCCTCGGGCCCGCTGCTCCGGGGGAACCATGTTCGGGTCGGCCTGCACGGGCTTCGGGGCGTTTCCCACCACGGGCTCCTCGTCGCTGGGTGGCGGCGAGCACCCGACGACCCACGCCAGGCACGCTCCAGCCAGCACGATCGGGAACAGCCGTTTTATGGCGCCACCAACGGGGTGTCCCAGGTCTCGAAGTCGATGTCCGGCCGGAACAGGTATCCGTGGCAGTAGTTGATGTCCCAGAAGCGCGCGCCACCGGGGCGGAAGCGGTCGACTTCCTGGCCGAGGTAGTACGCGAAGGGGTCCGACCGCGGGTCCTGCAGCACGTTGTCCTGGTACACGCCGATGCGTCGCGTCTTGGCGTGCCCATCCGCGAAGGCGTACACGTTTTGCCGATTGTGCATATCGCGCCCGAGGTTGCTGACGTTGGTCGTGTAGAAGCTGGTCGAACCGTTGACCGCGCCGCAGCCCGCGCGAGCCGGAATGTAGTTGCAGCCGCCGGCCGGGTCGGTGCAGATCAGCTGCGGGGACGCGTAACCGGCGCCCTGGAGCGAGCGCTTGCCCTGCCCGGGCCACCACACGATCAACCCGGTGGGATTGGTGATCTGGCTGGCGTTCATGCCCTGGAGCAGCCCGTTGAAGGTGTAGGTGACGGGTTGTGCGTTCGCTGGGATCGTCGTGATCCCGGCCTGCGAAAACGCGCCCGCCGGAAGCGGGGATCGCGGCGTTCCGGTGGGATCGTAGTACAGCGCCGTGTTCTTCGCGTACGGCTGCACCGAATTGTAGAAGAACGTGTTGATCGCGCTGGCGGTCGCCGCCGGGGTCGCGGGCAGGATCAGAGCGCTCAGGGGAATGAAGCGGTCCCAAGCCCAGTTGATCGAAGCCGGAAACAGGGGAGTGGCGATGCCGTACGAATCGTCGTAGTCGGCGATGTACATCTGGCTCGCGGTGATGAGTTGCTTGACGTAGCTCAGGCCCTGGACCTTCTTTGCCGCGGCCTTGGCCTGGGCGAACACGGGGAACAGGATCGCCGCCAGGATCGCGATGATCGCAATCACGACAAGCAGTTCGATGAGGGTAAATGCCTTGCGCAACACAGTCTCCTTTGGTCAGCGGGCGTCCGTCGCGTTCTGCGCGGGACCAGCGAACAGTATAAGGGTTGGGAAGCCGATTTGTGTCGACCTTGGAAGAAGTTTTGCGTCGTCTCGGTCGGATTCTAACCGCGGATGTACGCAGATGGGCACCGATGGGACGGGAAGTCCGGATCGGTGCCCATCTGCGAACATCTGCGGTTAGAATCCGACCGAGACGACCTCTACGCGCGGTCGGCGATCGGGGGGAAGGCCACGTTGTTCGGGCCTTCGTAGATCGCCTTGGGGCGGATGAGGCGGTTGTGCTCGAGCTGCTCGATCATGTGCGCGCTCCAGCCGGTGACGCGCGCGATGACGAAGATCGGGGTGTACAACTCGATCGGGATGCCCAGCAGGTAGTACGCGTACGCCGCAGGGAAGTCCACGTTGGGGTGGATGTTCTTCTCTTCGAGCATCACGCGCTCGAGGATGTCGGCGATGTCGCCCCACCGGGTCTCACCCTTGCGGCGGCCGATCTCCTTGGCGACCTTGGTGAGGTACATGGCGCGGCTGTCGGACCTCTTGTACTCGCGGTGGCCAAAGCCCATGATCTTCTTCTTGTTGATCAGCGCGTCCCGGATCCAGGCCTCGGCGTTCTCCGGCGTGCCGATCTCCATGAGCATCTTCATCGCCTCCTCGTTGGCGCCGCCGTGGAGCGGGCCCTTGAGGGTGCCGATGCCCGTGACGATGCCGCTGTAGAGATCGCTCATCGTCGCGACGGTGACCCGCGCGGCGAACGTGGACGCGTTGAATCCGTGCTCCGCGTACAGCGTGAGCGAAGCGTCCATCACGAGTTCCGTGAAGGCGTCGGGCTTCTGTCCGCCGTGCAGCACGTACAGGAAGTTTGCGGCCGTGTTGAGCGACGGATCGGGTTTCACGATGTCCTGCCCGTGCTGAATGCGGTAGCCGTTGGCGACGATGGTCGACGCCTTGGCCATGATGCGCACGGCCTTGCGGAGGTTCGCGTCGCGATCGTTGTGCTCGTAGTCGCGATCGTAGGCCGCCAGCACCGCAAACCCGGTGCGGGTCACGTCCATGGGATGCGCGTTCTTGGGCATCGCGCGCAGTGCGTCGTAGACCTGGGAGGGCACATCGCGCTCCGCACCCAGCGTCTGGCGGAACGCGGCCAGCTCGGTCGCATTCGGCAGTTTGCCGTACAGAAGGAGGTAGCCCGTCTCTTCGAACGAGCCCTTCTCAGCGAGATCGTGGACGTCGATGCCCCGATATACGAGGCTGCTGCGATCCGAATCGATCTGGCTGATCGTGGAGATGCCGCCGATCACGCCTTCGAGACCGGGGCTGTAGTTGGGATACGCCGTTGTCACCATTGAATTGTCCTTACCTACTCGGTGCCTCTCTGTCCGCCTTCGACTTGGTCGCGCCAGGCCCGGTCCTTTGCATCGTAGGCTCCGTAATCAACGAGCCCGTACAACTCGGCCCGCGTGCGCATCGAGTCGAGGAATCCGGCTTGCGTGCCGGTCTCCAGAAGCTCTTCGTAAGCGTCCGATACGGCCTTCAGCATGACCCTAAAAGCGGTCATTGGAAAGATGATCAGATTGTACCCAAGGGCCTCGAATTGCGAGACCGAAATGAGGGGGGTTTTTCCGAACTCGGTCATGTTCGCGAGCAGGGGGGCGTCGATGGCCTTTCGGAACGCTGCGAACTCGGATTCGGAGTGCAGGCCCTCGGGGAAGATCGCGTCGGCGCCGTGGTCCACATACCGCTTCGCCCGCTCGATCGCCGCGTCCAGCCCCTCGACTTCGGCGCGCAGCTTCATCGCCATCTCGTCGGCGGAAATCACCGCCTTGCCATCGAGGTGCCCGCAGCGTTTGGGGCTCACCTGGTCCTCGAGGTGGATGCCCGCGAGCCCCGCGCGCTCCATTTCGCCCACGGTGCGCGCGACGTTCAGGGACGCGCCGTAGCCCGTGTCGGCGTCGGCGATCACGGGAATTGGCGCGGCCTCGCAAACGTACGCGGCCTGCTGGGCCATCTCGGTGAGCGTGAGCAGCCCGATGTCGGGAACGGCCAGCAACGCGTTGGTTACCCCTGCCCCGCTCAAATACAGCCCCTCCGCGCCCGCGGCATGGGCGGCCTTCGCGGTGATGGCGTTGAACACTCCCGGCAAGGTCACGGCCCCGCGCGCCATGCGTTCGCGAAGTGCGCGCCCAGGAGACGCCAACGGCGTGTGGAGCATGGTTGGAAGAATACCTTTGGGG
>CAYJMZ010000097.1:0-9249 GCA_964370995.1 uncultured Fimbriimonadaceae bacterium
TCCTTTCCCCGTCCGATCCCCGATCCCCGATCCCTGCTCCAGGCGCGTATACTGTGGAAAGCCCTTCACGGATCGAGGGGCACAGGTGAACTTAGGATGAAGGTTTCCACCCGGACGCCCAACCGGCATCGCAGCGAGCCCGACGTGTCGCATCGCCGATTCGACATCGTCGGCGTGTTGTTGCTCGCCCTCGCGCTGATCACCGCGCTCTCGCTTCTCTTCAGCGACACCACTGGCCTGCTCGGCGGGTGGCTCTCCGACACGCTCGGCCTGCTGTTCGGGCGCGGGGCATGGGCGATGCCCGTTCTGCTCGCGGGTGTCGGAATCGCCGTGATCGGCGGCAAGCGCTCCATCGAGGTCACGCGTCTCACGTGGGGTTCGGGCCTGCTGTTCCTCACGCTCGTGGGCGCGCTTGCCAAACCCCTGGGACGGGAGTATTTCGACCCCGCGACCGTCGCCGATTCCGGCGGGTACCTCGGCGCGATGATCGGGTGGGCGGTGGACCGCCTGCTGGGTGCCGCCAAGCCCGTGGGACTCGGGGCCCTGGGCATGGTGGGCGTCATCCTGTGCGTGAACCTGCCGATCCAGTCGCTCATCGCGTCGATGCGCGACCGGGCGGCACTGGCCCGCGAGCGCGCTCCGAAGCCCATCGTGGGCAAGCGCGCGGTGCGGCAGGCTGTTGTGCGCATGCCCGAGGCAAATGCCGGGGCCGAGTCTGCCGCCGAGGAAATCCCACGAAAGACGCGTGCGGCCCCGCTGATCCGCGATACGGTCGAAGGGGCCGGCCCCACCTTGGACACGAGCCCCAAGGAGGGATACCACCTCCCACCGCTTTCGCTGCTCAACGCCACCGAGGGCAGGCCCCAGCGCAGCGCCCAGGAGATGCAAGACAACATCGCGACCCTCGAATCAACCCTTGAGGAGTTCGGCATCGAGGCGAACGTCATCGAGGTCGCCGCGGGACCCACCGTGACCCGCTTCGAGATCCAACTGGGCCCCGGCGTGCGCGTCTCCCGCATCACGGCCCTGGCGGACAACATCGCCATGAACCTCGCTGCGTCGCAGGTGCGCGTCGAGGCCCCGATCCCCGGGAAGGCCGCGATCGGCGTCGAGGTGCCGAACTCGAGCCCCATGTCCGTGCACCTTCGCGAAGTGCTTGAAACCAAGGAGTTCCTCGACCACCCTTCGCGCCTTTGCATCGGCCTAGGTCAGGACGTCAGCGGCATGAACCGCTACGCCGACCTCACCCGGATGCCCCACCTGCTCATCGGCGGTGCCACGAACAGCGGCAAGTCCATCGGTTTGGCCAGCCTGATCACGTCGCTGCTGATGCGCAACACCCCGAAGGATGTACGCTTCGTGATGATCGACCCCAAGCGCGTCGAACTCACGCTGTTCGATCGCATCCCGCACCTGATGTGCCCGGTGATCAAGGACGCCAAGGAGGCCCCCGGCGTGCTGCGCGCGTTGTGGCGCGAGATGGACCGCCGGTACGACACCTTCTCCGAGGCCGGCGTTCGCAACATCGACGGGTGGAACGCAACGGCGTCGTTTCAGGACAAAATGCCGTACGTGGTCGTGGTGATCGACGAGTTGGCCGACCTCATGATCCAGGCCGCCGCCGAGGTCGAAACGTCCATCTGCCGCCTCGCCCAGCTCGCACGCGCCACCGGCATCCACCTCGTGATCGCCACGCAGCGCCCGTCGGTGGACGTCATCACCGGCACCATCAAGGCCAATATCGCCTCGCGCATCGCGTTTACGGTGTCGTCGCAGATCGACTCGCGCACCATCCTCGACCAGAAGGGCGCCGAGGCGCTCATCGGCCGCGGCGACATGCTGTTCCTGCCGATCGACGCCTCCAAACCGGTGCGTATCCAGGGCTGCTACGTGTCGGAGAAGGAGATCGCCGACGTGTGCGGCTTCTGGCGCAACCAGGAGAAACCCGCCTACAGCCTCGAGCCGGCCGAACCCGCGAGCGGCGACACCAAGCGCGCGGGGGGCGGGGACGATGGCGTCGACGCCCTGTGGGAGGAGGCGGTGCGGTGGGTCGTAGACCGCGGCCAGGCGTCCACCTCGATGCTCCAGCGCCGCTTCTCGATCGGCTTCCAACGCGCCTCCCGCCTGCTGGACACCATGGAGGAGCGCAACATCGTCGGCCCCCGAGACGGCCCGAGACCCCGCGACGTGCTGATCGATCAATCGGATCTCGACACCCTGTTCGGCCAGCCCCTCATCGCCGAGCGCACCGCCCTCCGCCCCGCCCTGATGGACGACGACGAGTAGGGGGGATCAGGGATCGGGGATCGGGGATCGGGGATCAGGCATCAGGGATCGGAAGGACCTTCCGGGCCCCCTCGCACCTCCGGGGGAGAGGGGGCTGGGGGTGAGGGGCTCCGGACATAGCGGTTAACTTTAGGTTCAACATTTCCTGAGTGCCTTGAACCTGAGAGAGGGTCCGGAAACCCGCAAAGTTAACCGATATGGGGTGAGGGGCTCCGGCCAGCCCCGAGCGGTGCAACACAAACGTCGTACAAATGAGACGAGATGCAAGACACCTACGTGTCCCCTATCTCACCGTTGAGGCCCGAGACTCGATTCGCTTCAACTTCTCAAGAACCCGGGCCCGCGAGTAGGGGACACCTCCGAGCCTCTCGATCGCGGTCATGAGGCGCAGCTGCTCGTGCAGCCAAGACCGCACCTGCTCAAGCTCGTTCCGATCTGCGTAGTATCCGGCACGGGTCTCGGCCTTGGCGAGGTCGCTCCTGAGTGCGTCGAACCATTCGCCGTGGCCTACTGCCAGGAGGTACGCGGGCCGGTCTTCACAGGTCGGCCGCTCGACCCTCTCCACAAGCACCGGGACGTCCTTGTAGGTGTCGGAAGCGTCAGCGCCCCAGCGATTGAGGCCCCACTTGCGCTCCTGTCTGCCGTCCGGATAGCCGATCACCATCCGAACGAGGCGGACGAATTCGCCTTTGTCCCCGATATGGGCACTGAGCGTGAGCCTTCTTGGGCTCCACGCCTGTGGACGATTCACGGGCACAAAGACAGCCAACTCGATCCTGCCCCCTTCCTTGCGGCTGACTGCATCGAGAGGCGAACTCGAAGTGCCCATTTGGCGCTGCACATAGACCGTGCCGAGATCGTCCCTCAACGTGAATCCATAGCCCGTCCACCCGGGTCGATTCTGCCCTGACTGGAACGAGACGAACACGGTCCCGTCCCGAGCTACGTCCAGGGAGCGGATGACGAGGTCCTGCTTCTTGAACGTGTGTCGCGAAAGCTCCTTGCCGAGCATAGTCCGCTCGACCTTCTGCCGACACTCCTCGCGTGAGAGTTGTGGGATCTGGGGGTCTAGGTCGAACATGAGCTGATCGTTGGCTGCTGTGTAGCTGACTTCCGTCTCGGTCCCCCTGCGCCAGCGGCCGAGTTCGAGTGACTCCCCGTAGGCCTTGATTGGCAGATTGGTTTGAGGGTCCGCGTAGATGATGAGGCGTTCCAGGAGGACTCGGCTAGTTACGATCGCCTCGGTCAAAGTTTGGCCATCGATCGTGACCGTCTTGAGTTCGACGTCGTTGTTCCATGCCGACATTTGCCTTAAGAGGCCGGACAAGCCCATTTCGCCTTCGCCCGAGAGAGTTTTGTCGTCATCAGAAACTACGTAACTCTTCGTGAACGGATCGAGGACATACCTGCGGCCGTTCATGAGAAAAGTTGGTTCCAGGCCGCTGGCACCGTTGAGAAGCCACTTGCCGTGATCGAACGCCGCAAAGCCCGCGTAGATTCGGTGGCCTTGCGCGTCGAGCGTGTAGCGCTTGGCGACCATGTGCTCCGCGCCGGAGAGGGCACCCGAGATGCGGCTCAGGGTTGCTTGGGCCCTGATCGTGGGGAAAAGAGCAAGAGCCGCAATCGCCGCGCACGTCGCTCCCAGCGTAACGATCACCCGCCGACGCACGAGCCTCCGGTGAGCCCAACGAGAGATTCGGACCTGGATGTCGGCGGCGAGTCCCGCCGGTTCGGAGGCGGCTGGCATGGCGACGCGAAGAGATTTGTCGAAGTTCATGGGTTGTCTCCGTTCGAGATTTGGGCGGCCGTCATCTTGTTAATGCGGCCTCGAGCGCGTTGCAGAAGGGAGTTCGTCGCCTTGATGCTGCGGCCTATGACGGAGGCAATCTCGCCGACCGGCATCTCCTCGAGCACCTGCATCAGAATCGCGTCCCGCTCGTCGGCGGGGAGCCTCATGACGATCGCGTAAGCTTCGTTGGCCTCAGCGAAGAAGACGTACTCGTCCATCCCGCTCGCCTGGCAGTCCTCCTCGCGCAGGGCGAGGGTGTGGCGTTGGCGCCGAAGTGCATCGCTTACCTTGTTTCTTGCGATTCCGAGAAGGTAGAGCTTGGCCGGGCCGCGCAGCCTTCGCCATTGCCTGTACGCGTCCACGAAGACCTGAGCGGTCAGATCCTGCGCCTCCTCAACGGGTCGGACGCGGCGGGAGACGAATGCGAAGACCAGCGACTGATACTGATCCCGCGCCTCGTCAAATGGAATCGACATGCGCGTTGCCTGCACGGCTTCGACGGTGCTCTCGCTCAAAGATTTCTCCTCCTGATTCTGCACTCGTCAAGGGAGTCGGACCCCGGACCCAAATTTCATCGAAGCGAATTGGAACTGAGGGCCCTCACACTCCACAGTCCACCCTTGCCCCGCGGCGGGCCCCCTTGCTTCTCGCCCTTGCCCTGATGGACGACGAGGACTAATAGGTCTTTCATGTCTCCGCATCCCCGATGTGGTGGTGCCGGGTAGGCCTCCCAAGAAAGCTCTCCAGCATTCGTACCCAATAGAACCCGGCCACCGGACGGAATCGGCGGGACGCCGAAGCCACCTTGGGTCCGGCTTTCTTGACCACAAGGGGCCCGCCCGCCGAGGTTCCGCGCTTCTGATGCCAACGGTGCCGGACCGGCAATCGGGACGATCTCGGCCACGGAGGACTCCTCCCCGTCCCCGGCGAATCCTAGAGACGTGATCGCCTGCCTACTCCTTACCCTTGCCCAGTCCCCCGCCATCGACATCAATGCGATGGTTCGCGAAGTCGACCCCGTGCGGCTGCGCGCAACGGTCGAAAAGCTGGCGTCGTTCCAGACCCGCAACACACTGTCGCCCATGCACCGCGAGGCGGCGGCGTGGCTTGCTGGCGAGTACCGGAAGGTGCCGGGGCTGGAGGTCGAGGTGATGCCCTACCCCGTTGTGAAGAGCCGGCGGGTGCCTGAGGACACCGAGGCGGTACAGGTGGTGGCGACGCTGAAGGGCAAGACCGATCGGCGCGTGCTCGTGGGCGGGCACTTCGACTCGCTCAACCTGCAGGCCGACGCGAAGACCGGCCGCGCACCCGGCGCAGACGACGACGCCAGCGGCACTGCCCTCGCGCTCGAACTCGCCCGCGTGATGGCCGGGAAGCCGTGGAACCAGACCCTGGTGTTCGTGGCGTTCTCGGGCGAAGAGCAGGGCCTGCTGGGCTCGAAGGCGCTGGCGGTTCGCGCCAAAGCCGAAAACTGGAAACTCGAGGCCGTTTTCAGCAGCGACATCGTGGGTTCGAGTTCCAACAAGAACGGCCAGACGGAAAGGCGCCTCGTGCGCGTGTTCAGCGAAGAGCCCGACCCCACCGGCGCCAACCCCCAACAAAGCCGCGAGCTCGCGCGCCTCGTCGAGTGGGCGTCGCGCGGCAAGGTTCCGGGCTTCGGCGTGCAGATCGTCCAGCGGCGCGACCGGTTCGGCCGCGGCGGAGACCACACGTCGTTCTCAAACGAAGGGTTCACGGCCGTTCGCTTCACGGAGATGTTCGAGGAGTTCACCCGCCAGCACAACGCGGACGACCTCGTGCAGTTCATGGACTTCAAGTACCTCGCCAACGTCACACGCACCAACCTCGCCGCCATGGCCAGTCTCGCCCAAGCCGGCGAAACCCCCACCAACGTGCGCTACAACGCACGCCAAGCCCACGACACCACCCTCAGCTGGCGCGGCACCCCAGGCACCGAGTACGAGGTGCTCTGGCGCGACACCGGCAGCACCAAATGGCAGTTTGCGCGCCGCGTTGGCGCCGTCGAGACCGCGACGATCGCGAAGGTGAACAAGGACAGCCACTTCTTCGCCGTGGCGGCTGTGGGCGGGTTGCCGGTTGCGGCTAGGTAGCGCGGGGGGGTTTCTATAGGTCGAATAGGTCGTAGGTCGTATAGGTCCTATAAGAATCCCTAAAACCCCGCCCCCGACGCCCCGATGTGGATGGGCACGGCTGGGTCGCGCACGCCGGCGGCGTCCAAGGCCTTGCGCTTGTCGCGGACCTTGGCGAGCAGCCCCGCCACCTGGTGAGGCGCCTTCGCTGGCTGCCGGAACGCCTGTTCCAGGATCGGCCAGAACGTGTCGATGTCGTGCGATAGGTCGAACACCATCACGCCCTGGGTGGAACCACATGCGGCCTGAAGCGCGACCCGCAGTTGATCGGGGTTGCTCTTGTAATCGGCAAGCATGATCCCGGCATAGGTCCACGCGTCGTCCCTCACCGCGCGGTTCGACAGTTGGCCCGCGGCCTCGACGGTTTGCCCCAAAGACGTCCCCGCGCCCATGGCCTGGGCGATCGTCGCGCGCTTGTAGTAGCAGCCGGTCACCAGCAGGTCGAGGAGGGGGGCGAACCCGGTCTTCTGGTACGACGGTGTGAGGAACCAGAACCCGGCTTCAAACGTGTTCGAGGCGTAGTTCGTGCCGAACGCCGGGTATTCGCCGTACCACGAGCCCGCATACACGCCGAAGAGGGTTCCCGGGCGCGCCTGGAGCACCGTGGCGCGCGCCCGAGCCACGTAGTTGCGCATCGTCTGCGCGCGGAACGTGAGCCACGCGTCGTACCAGGGCCCCGGGATCACACCGCGCGAGAGGTCGGGGTGCACGGAGAACCGAAACACGTCGTCGGGCCATGACAGACCGCGGCCCAGGTAGGCCTCAAACTGACGTCGGGTGTCAGTGGAGAAGTCCGCGTTGGAGCCGCCCAGCCGGAGCCGGTCGTCGTACAGCACACCGTCCACCGCATACCGGGTCACCACGTCCCTCAGAAGGGCCAGTTCCCTGTCCTGCACCGCCGCGGAGTGCGGGTTGACCATCAGGGGGATCTGCTGGCGCGGGCGCTCCGCGATGGGCACGTACTCGGGCGTGGAGTCGAACTCGAGCACGTCGCCGGGTTGCGCGTACAGCCTGAGGTACTCCGCAGCCGCACCCCAACCCCAGACCACGCTACCGCCCGTGGGGGTGTTGGGAGCCAGGGCCTTGAGATCGTTCGCACCACCCTGGGCCAGCACGCGCCCGTCGGGGCCCACCACCACCGCCCGAGCCCCAGCATCCACCTGGATGGGAATGCGCGCGGCGTCGGTGAGCACGGAGAGCGCCGAGCCATCCGCAGGCACCTCGTTCGCCTCGGACAGCACCTTGAACGTGGGGCGCGTCGCGAAACTGGCCCGCACGAACGGCTTCGGCTCGTACAAGATTGTCTGCCACTCGGGGTGCTCGTAGCCCTGGCCCATCTGGACGTCGCGGTGCCCCTCGCTGAACGCGTTGAGGCTGATCAGCAGCTCCATGCCCTGCGCGCGCGTCTCCTCGACCATGGCCTTCAGAGGGTCGAACTCTTCGGGCATCGCCACCCCCTTCCACTCCTTCAACTTGGGCGCCAGCGGAGTGGGGTACATCGTGTGCCCAACGATCGGCTTCACATCGTAAACGAGGGTGTTGAAGCCCACGGCCTTCGCCTTGGCCACCAGGGCCGCGACCTTCTCGCGCGTGTTCGTTCGCACGATGTTTGCGGTTCCATCGACCCACAGCATACGGCCCTGAAGCCCATTGGCACGCGCGGTCTGTTGCGCGACGCCCACCGAATCGCCGAGCACGTCGAGGATCACGCCCGCCAGCGTGGGAAGGGGCGCCGAGAGTTGGAACCTGCCCGTTGGTGGCGGCACGTTGAGAACGTCCACCACGCCGGCGGATTGACCCGATGCCAAGGTGGCGAGGAGTCCGACGACAATCCCGAAGATGCTGCGCATGAGCTCCTTTTACCCTTCGCGCCGCGAACACCCCTTCGGTAGCATAAGGCGATATGGCGCGCGGTTCCAACCTTCTCTTGCCGCACCTCCACGCGAATCCGCGGCCGATCGTGTCCCTGGACCCGCGACAGAGCGACACCCTGCGCGCCGTTCGCGCCAAGATCGACGCGGGAACCTACCGATTGGAGGCCGTGCCGTGCCTGTGCGGAACACCATCCAACCAGGCGTACCCCGTTGCCGAGCGGGACCGCTACGGACTCCCCGTCGGCACCTTCCTGTGTCCGCGGTGCGCGCTGATGTGGAGTTCGCCCCGCCTAGACGCCGATTCCGCAGCGCGCTTCTACCGCGACGACTACCGCTCGCTCTACCTTGGGAAGCCGCAAGCCGCCACGGAGTTCCTCGATAGGCAAGAGCGCCTCGGCGAGGGCATTCTCGACACGGTTCGCCGCCTGGACATCGCCATCGGGTCCGAAACGCGCGTGGTGGATATCGGCTGCGGAGCGGGAGGCATGCTGCTTCCCTTCCGCGCTGCCGGCGCCACAGTGGCGGGCTGCGACTTCGGCGAAAGGTATCTGCGGGCGGGGCGCGCGCGGGGCCTCGATCTTCGACAGGGCGACGCGGCAACCCTCAATGAGTTCGCGCCCGTGGACCTCGCAGTCGCATGCCACGTTCTCGAGCACATTCCCGCCCCCCTCGAGGCATTGCGGCTGTGGGCCTCGTTGCTATCGCCCGCCGGTGCCCTGTACATCGAGGTCCCCGGCGTGTGGGACGCGCTGGGCAAGGGCCGCAACCTCGGGCGATTCCTCCACATCGCCCACGTGCACCACTACACGCTGGCCACCCTCCAAAACCTCGCGGAACAAGCCGGCCTTGCGTTGGTCGATGGCGAAGAGTCGGTGTGGGCCCTGTTCCGCAAGGGCGAGGGTGCTGCCCCCGCGCCAGACGCCGAGGCGTTGCGCACAGAGTTGGAACGCCAGGGCCGTTGGGCGTACCGCACGTTTGGCCGCACCCTCGACCGCCTGACGTCCCGCACGCGCCGCAGAACCGGGGTCTAGTGTTCTGAGTCGTCCGTCAAGAATAAGAATTCGGGTTCCGGGCTTTGATGCGGTGTGGGTCCCCTGTGGGAGTGCGCGAGCTTGCTCGTCGCCATTCACCCCGGCGACTTGTCGGCGGT
>CAYJMZ010000098.1:0-9105 GCA_964370995.1 uncultured Fimbriimonadaceae bacterium
CCGCCCGCCCCCCCCCCCCCCCCCCCCCCCCCCCCCCCCCCCCCCAACAAACTGGGTCCGAGCCGGGAACCCCAATATTGAACCTTGACGCACCGCTAGAAGGAGCCGAGGCGGTCCAGTTCGTGCACCAACTCGACGAACTGCTCGGGGGTCAGCGCCTGGGAGCCGTCGCTGAGGGCGACCTTGGGGTTCGGGTGCATCTCGACCATCACGCCGTCCGCGCCGATGATGCGCGCGGCTTTCGCCATTGGGGCCACGTAGCGGGCGACGCCGGTTCCGTGCGACGGGTCGACGATCACGGGCAGGTGCGAGTACTCCTTGAGCACGAGCACCGAGGAGAGATCAAGGGTGTTTCGCGTGTAGCTGCGGTCGAGTGGCAGCACGCCGCGCTCGCACAGGATCACGTTGGGGTTGCCCTGGTTGAGTACGTACTCGGCTGCCAGCAGGAACTCGTCGATCGTGGCACCGGGGCCCCGCTTGAGAAACACGGGCTTGCCGCTCTTGCCGGCCTCGATCAAGAGGGGGAAGTTCTGCATCGAACGCGCGCCGATCTGCAAGATGTCCACGTACGAGGCGACCAAATCGACGTTGCCGGGGCTCATCACTTCGCTGATCGTGACGAGCCCCAGGGACTCGCCGACCTCCTTCATGATCTGCAGGCCCTCTTCGGCAAGTCCCTGGAAGGCGTAGGGCGACGTGCGGGGCTTGAACGCACCACCCCGCAACACGGTGGCCCCTGCCCGCTTGACGGTGGTCGCGGCTTCGGAGAACTGCGCGTGCGATTCGATCGAGCACGGGCCACCCATCACCACGAACGAACCGTCGCCGATGTGCACATTCTTGACGTGTACAACGGTTCGCTGGCTCTGGAACTCCAACGACGCGAGCTTGTACGACCTGCTGACGTGCGTGACCTTGTGCACGCCCGGCAGGGAGGCGATCGTGACGCTGAGGGGATCGCGCGCTTCGGCGGGAATGGCTTGTGGAATGCCGATCGCCACGCGTTCGCCCGGCATCACCAGAGGGGCCATCTCGAAACTGCGGATCACGTCGCAAACGCCGTCAACCTGCTCTTGGGTCGCCGAGCGCTGCATGAGGACGATCATCGCAGGTAAGGATACCGCCCGGACATACCGGGTTTGTGGGCGAAGGGTGGCACGGCCCCAAAGCCCGTGTTATCCTCAGTGCAGGAACCATGTGGACCTCTGCGCTGTTTACCCTCGCCGCACTCGCCTCCCAAGGCGGCGGCCCCGTCCAAGTCGATGGCATGTGGTGCCATCCGTCGCGCCTGCTCGTGCACGTCGCCGACGATGCTGCGCGAACGGCCGTGGATCGCTCCCGCGTTCGGGTGATCCGCTCGATGCCCCAGATCGGATGGGTCGTCGTGGAAACGCCTGCGAAGCAACTCCAACGCACCCGCCAACGACTCAATGCGATGCCGGGCATTCGAGCCGAACTCGACCGCGCGGCCATGCCGGCGTACACGCCCAACGACCCGATGTGGCCCGACATGTGGCACTTCCGGGCGATCAAGGCCGACCTTGCCTGGGACCTGTCGTTCGGCAGCCCCGTCACGGTCGCCGTGCTGGATACGGGAGTCATGGTCGAACATGAGGACCTCGCCCCCAACATCTGGCAAAACCCCGGCGAGATCCCAGGCAACGGCATCGACGACGACGGAAACGGGCTGATCGACGACGTCAACGGCTGGGATTTCGCGTACTACGACGCGGACATCACCGATCGCTACGGGCACGGAACCATCTGCGCTGTCATCGTCGGGGCTGTGCAAGACAACCTTTTGGGGGTCACCGGAGTGGCCCCGCGCGCGAAGATCATGGTGCTCAAGGTCGCGATCGACAGTGGCTACATGTACGATTCGGCCACCGTTCCGGCCTACCTGTATGCGGCGGCCAAGGGCGCCCGGGTGATGTCGATGAGCTACTTCTCGGACCGCGTCAGCCAGGCCGAGCGCGACGCGATCGACTATTGTTGGGACCACGGCGTGTTGCCCGTTGCGGCGGCGGGGAACTCCAACTCGGTGATCCCGTTCTATCCGGCCGCGTACGAGAACACCTTGAGCGTGGCGGCGCTGAACACCAACCTCAATCGAGCGGGGTTCTCAAACTTCGGATCGTGGGTCGATGTCGCCGCGCCCGGCGTGTCGCTGTCGACACCGACCAATAGTGGATGGTACACTACTGGTTTTGGGGGCACAAGCGGGGCCACGCCCCATGTGGCGGGCCTGGCAACGCTGCTGTTCGGGGCCAATCCCACCGCGACCGTCGCCGAAGTCCGCGCGGCCATCGAGGACTCCGCCACGCCGCTCAACCAGTGGCCTTACGGCGAATTCGCGAACTACGGGTTGATCAACGCGGAGGGTGCGATGCGCGCCGTACTGTTCCAACCCGCCCCGCGACGATCGGCGGTGGTGCGGTGGATGAGCCCTGCCGCGGTGTCGATGGCCTACGCGGCCAGCGAGACCACGGACGTGTACGTCGGACGAATCTACGGTCGGGGATTCCAGGGGCCCGTGCCCGTACAGGTGACCCTGGGCGGCTTCGCCGTGCAGATCCTGGGCCGCAGCCGCGATTGGATCGATGTCGAACTGCCCCTGGCCTACGGCACCCTCGTGATCTCGGTGGACGGCGTGGTGGTGGGGAACGTGCGAATGCCTGTGTACAGCATCGCTTCGGACGAGTTGCACGAGAAGACGGTGATCTACGCCCCAACCGATGCGAACACGCAGGGCGCGACTCTTGAGGGCGGCTTCTTCGATATGCTGAACCCCGACGCGCTGTTTGTTCGATGCACGGCGCGTTCGGACGGCGTGATCCGCATGGACAGCATTCTGAAGAACGTGAGGCTGGTCACAAACCGCTTCTCGCTGTTCTACAAGCGCCGCTACACTACGGCCAACCCTGCGAGCACCGAGCGCGTGTATCTGTACGACTGGAGCAGCGGCTCGTACCCGTACGGCAGCTGGGTGCTGATCGGGTCGGGCGGCTTGCCGACGACGAGCGCGATCAAGGGAATGCCGGTGCCCAATCCCGTGCGGTTCATCGACCCCGAGGGCACGATGTACCTTCGGATCGAGACCACAGCCGACGTCGTGTCGGGCACCGAGCTGCACGTGGACACGCTGCAACTGCGCCAAGGCGTCCCGGACTAGAGTTTGGGAGTGCGCGAGCTTGCTCGCCGCCTTGCACCCGGCGACTTGTCGCCGGTCTCTTGTTGACAACCTGTTGCGTCAGGGGGAGCCGAACAAGTTCGGCGGTGCAGGGCGACGAGCAAGGTCGCGCACTCCCATGTCGGACTAGACGACTACAAGGGCCGGTCCCAACAGGGCCATGTCGGGGGTCACGCCGAGGCCGGGCTCGTGCGAGGCTCTGAGCCGGCCGTGCTCGCGCTGGGGGGCGCCTGCCGCGAACGCCCGGGTGCCGTAGCTGTTGAAGTCGGTCGACGTGAACAGCAGTTCTGTGGGCGTGCTGTGTGCGAGGTGCGCGATCGCCGCCGTGACGATGTCCCCTCCCCAACTGTCCTCGATGGTCATCGCAATGCCGAGGGTCGCACACAGATCGCGTGCCTGCCGCGCCTTGGTGAGGCCCCCAAACTTGCTGATCTTGATGTTCACCACGTCCATCGCCAGGTCTGCGTGGCCCTGCATGAGCATCGCGATGTCGTCGATGTTCTCGTCGAGAACGAACGGATGGTTGGTGTGGCGGCGGATCGAGAGGCACTCCTCGTAAGAGCGACACGGCTGCTCGATGTACACGTCCACGTCGCGCACGGCGGCCACCACGCGCATCGCCTCGTGGCGCAGCCAACCCGTGTTCGCGTCCGCCACGAGCTTCTCGCCGGACTGCATTTCAGCGGCCACGGCTCGGATGCGCTCGATGTCGGTGTCGGGGTCGCCGCCGACCTTGAGTTGAAATCGCCGGTAGCCCTCCGCGCGGTACCCCGCGACCTTGGCCGCCATCGCCGCGGGCGCCTCCTGCGAGATCGCCCGGTACAGCACGAAATCGTCCCCGTAGCGCCCCCCGAGAAGGGTGCAAACGGGTTGGTTCGCGACCTTCCCCAGGATGTCCCAGCACGCCATGTCAAGGCCGGACTTCACGTAGGGGTGCCCCTGGAGCGCCGCGTCCATGCGGCGGTTGAGGCGCTCGAGTTGCAACGGGTCCTCGCCAAGCAGGTGCGGCCCCAACTCGCGCAAGCCGGCCCGAACACCTTCCGCGTACGCGGGCAGATAGAACGGTCCCAGGGGGCACACTTCGCCCCAGCCGGTCACCCCCGCGTCGGTCTGCACCTCGACGACCGTCGCGTCGAACACCGAAACGGAGTTCCCGCCCGACCAGTTGTAGGCGCCCTCCTTGAGCGGCAAGTCGATCCGGTAGGCGCGGATGCCTGTGATGCGCATGCCGCCAGAGTATCACGGAGTGGGTGGTGGGTGGTGGGTGTTGGGTGATGGGTGAATCACATCCGACCCCCTACGTGCGGGCCAGTTCGTCCAGCAGGTCCAGCCCCCCGCGTTTGTCGAGCATTTCGTTGGCGGCCTCGCACCGGGCGCTGAGGAGGCACGCGGGGCAGCCCTCCCGGCACGGGCAGGTGCGCAGCAGATCCCGCGCGGCCATCACCCACTCGCTCCGGTTGCGCCACAGAACCTCGGCGAGCCCCACGCCTCCGGGGGTGTGGTCGAACACAAACATCGCCGGGGTCATCGTTTCGGGGTGGATCGCGTACCACGCGGAGCCGAGGTCGCCGCGATCGCAACCCGCCAGGAGGGGGGCTACCGCGACCAGCGCGTGCTCCAACGCGTGCACGGCGCAGGCGCGGCGGGCGACATCGGCCTCGAGCGCCGCGCCTGGGATATCGATACGGATTCCCACCGTTTCGAAGGTCAGCGGCGGCAGATCCAACTCCTCCGCGCTGAGCAGGTGGCCGCCTTCGAGCGCCTTGCGTTGGAAGCCGGTGATCGTGTCGGTCGCCCGCACGGAGCCGAGGAGGCCGCGGTGGCGTCCCCAAGGCCCCGCCTCGATCTCGACGAGCGTCTCCAGCACGGTCTGGACGTGGGACACCGTGTAGTAGTCCACGTTGCGCTGCACGACCTCGGCGATCCCGCGCTCGAGGTCGAGGCTCTCCACCACGTAGGGCGTGCCCCGGTGCAGGTACACCGCACCCTCGTGCGCCGCCTGCAGGGCTCGCCAGCGCTCCATCGTGCCCAGTGTCTCGCCCTCGTGGATCAGCAACACGCCCTTTCCGCCCGCACCCCGGATGTCCACGTGGGAGGCGGGCGCTTCGAAGGAGGGGGAGAAGAACAGCCCGCCGCGAAACACCAGCTCGCCCGAGGCCTCCAGCGACTCGGCGACCTCGAGCGCGCCCCTCGCGAAGGCGGGCAGCTCCGAGGGCGCGAGGGGCCGCTCGTACGCCGCGCACTGGAGTTGCTGCCCCAGAATGGCGGGGTTGGAGGGGTCGGCCGCGACGCTCTCCACGGGCGCGTCGAGCAGGAGGTGCGGGTCGCGCGCGAGGTACTGCTCGAGCGGGTCCTCGTGGGCGACGAACACGGCGAACCCCGGCCGTGTGCCGCGACCTGCCCGGCCCGCCTGCTGCCAGAAGCTCGACACCGTGCCCGGGTAGCCGTTGAGCACCACGGCGTCCAGGCCCCCGATGTCCACCCCGAGCTCCATGGCGTTGGTGGCCGCGAGCCCCTTGATCTTCCCCGAGAACACGGCCTTCTCGATCGCGCGGCGCTCCTTGGGCGTGTAGCCCGCGCGGTAGCTCTCGATGCTCTCGGGCGGCACCGAACCGCGCTCCAGACGCCGTCGCGCGTACTGGAGCACGAGCTCGGCGGTGACCCTTGCGCGGCAAAAGGCCAGGGTGGTCAGGCCGTTCTCGACCAGCGTGGCCAGCAGCTCCGAGGTGACCACGTTCGGGCTTAGGCGCGACGCGTCGGCGAGCATCGGCGGGTTCCAAAACACGAACGTGCGCCGCGCCTGGGGCGATCCATCTTCGTCCACAAGCACCGCGTCGCGCCCCGTCAGCTCCCGAAAGAGCTCGGCGGGATTTCCGATCGTGGCGCTGCAGGCGAGGATCTGGGGTGTCGCGCGGTGCTCGGCGCAAAGCCGTAGCAGCCGCCTGAGAATGCCGCCTACGTGCGAGCCGAACACCCCGCGGTACACGTGCAACTCGTCGAGCACGATCACCCGCAGCGACTTCAGGAAGCGCGCCCAGTGGTCGTGCCCCGGCAGGATGCCCACGTGCAGCATGTCCGGGTTGCTCAGCACGATGTGCGCGGACTTCCGAATGCCGGGCCGGCGCGAGGTGGGCGTGTCGCCGTCGTAGGTCGCGCAACGCACGTCGCCCGGGCATAGCTCCTCGAGTTTGCCAAGCTGGTCTTGCGCCAAGGCCTTGGTGGGGAACAGGAACAAGGCCCGGGCCGCGGGTTCGGACAGCACCGCCTGAAGCGCCGGGATTTGGTAGCAGAGGCTCTTGCCGCTGTTCGTGCCGGTGGCGACAACCACGTCCCGCCCCCGGAGCGCGGCGTCTGCGGCGGCTGCCTGGTGGGCGAACAGACGTTCCCGTCCGGCGTCCTTGAGGGCCCGTTCGAGCCGCGGGTGGAGCGCTGATGCGAGGTCTGCGTAACGTGCCCCGCGCGGGTCCAGCACGCGGATGTGGGCGATCTGTTCGGCGAGCCGCCCGTGCGCTTCAAGCAACTCGAGCGGGTCGACGTTCATGGCCTCAGTCCAGGTCGTCCAACTCGGGCGAACTCGAACCGGAGTTGCGCGTGGTGAACTTCACCGCCATCACGCTGAGCACGAACAGCAGCGACAGAGGCACGGCCATCATCAGCATGCTGAAGGCGTCGCTGGACGGCGTGAGGATCGCGGACAGCCCGAAGATCAGCACGGTGGCCTGGCGCCAGTACTGCACGAGCGTGTCGGGCCCGACGAGGCCGATCTTGCCCGCCACGAACACGAACAGGGGAAGTTGGAACCCGATTCCAAACGCCATCATCATCTTCAAGATGAAGAACACCATTGTTCCGGGCTCTTGGTTCAGCACGGTTCCTGGATAATTCCCGAGGAAGGTGAAAAACCAGTTGAACGCGCTGGGCAGAATCAGCCAGCAGAAGAACATCCCCGTGGCGAACAACAGCACGCTGAACGGGGCGATTACCCTCAGCGGTTTGCGTTCGGATGCCTTGAGGCCCGGGGCCACGAACCCCCACAGCTGAAGCACCAGAAAGGGCAGGGTGATGCCCAGCCCGAGCATGAACGACAGCTTGAGCTGGAGCATGAACGGGTCCGCCATGTTGAGGAAGGCCTCTTGAAACAGCCTGGGGTCGTTGCGCACCCATGCGGGAATGGACTGCCGCACGAGGTGGGACAGCTGCTCGTACACGTACGGCTCGAGGAACCAGCCCAAAACCCAGCCGACCGTGACGATCAACAGGATGCGCACCAGACGGTCGCGCAGCTCTTCGAGGTGTTCCCCCAAAGTGGCGCGAAACTCCTCCGGGTCATCGGAGGAGTTTCGCTTGTTGGTCTTTTTAGGGCCCTTGGAGAAAGGGGGCAGCATGGAGACCGGAGTTTACTTTTCGAGCGTGAAGATCTGCTGGACTTTCACACGAACATACTGCGCGCCGCCTGAAGCGCCCGCACCGCCGCGTCCGGTCCCACCGCCGCGTCCGGCGCCCGGTGCGCCGGGTCCGGCCGCGCCGCCGACCTGGGGTCCCCGGCGTCCAGCGGGACCGCCGGCCTGGCCTTCGCCGCCGTCGGGTCCGCCGCCGCGCTTCTGCAGGTAGCCCTCGCCGACCGCGCCGCCGCCGCCTGCGGCCTTGTTGCCGCTACCCGGCAGGCCACCCATCGTGGGGCCGCCACCGCTCGGCTGCCCGCCGGCCGGCGCTGCGGCGGCCTCGGGGAGCTTTCTGTCGATCGTGATGTCGCGCTGGATCCGCACGATCTTGCCCGTGTCGAGCGCGAACCAGAGGGTCTCCTTCATCGAGACCTTCTCCTCGGTGAAGTCGGCGCCTTGCTGAGCGAGCTTGATGCCCTCGATGCTCTGCGTGCCGGCCTCGATCGAGTGCTGGATCTTTGCGCAGGGGAAGCCCATCTCCCACTCGACGCCCATGAACTGGCCGCGGGCGGGGAAGTTCTGCACCACAGACTTCTGGTTCATCCAGTTGGCGAGGTCGAGCTTGCCCCACAGGAAGGGGCCATTCCACGCGTCGCCCGGCTTGACGGCCTTGGTCGGGAGCGTTGGAAGCGGGAAGTTCGCGAACAGGTCCACTGCGGACACGTCGCCGCCTGTGCCCTCCATGGGCGTGTAGGCCGGGATCGAGCCGAACACTTCCCTGCCCGTGGACGTCAGGCGCATGTAGATCGGCGCCATCTGGCTGTCGAAGTAGCGCGCCGGGGTGTCGCTGTCCAGGGTGGTCAGAATCGCGTAATCCTTGCCCTTGTTGGGAAGCGCCTGCATGCGCACGAGCCCATCGCCGTTGCCGTAGGCGTTGTCCACCGCGTACAGCAGCCGCACGTGCTCGGAGTCCAACGGAAGTTCGGCCGCGCGCCCGCCGAGCTGGTTCTGCGTCGCGGTGATCGTGGAAAGCGCCACGCGCTGCTCCATCGTATAGATCATCTGCGTACCGGACTTGAACTTGTAGCGAAGCTTCAGGCCGTCCGCGGGGATCGGGATGTTCGCCGAGTTCTGCACCGACACGTCGATCGACGATCGGTCCACGATGCGCGGGGCTTCGTTGAAGTCCACGTACAGCACGACTTCGATGCGAAGCTGCCCATCGGGGATGCCACGGGCCTTCGTGTCCAACGTGTACTCGTAGAACTTGCCCTTCTTGTCGAGGGTGAGCGCTTCGACAAACTTGCCACCGACGAACACGCCGATATAGCCGCCGTCTGGGATGCTGTCGCCGGGGATCAGCACCTTGACCTTCTCGCGCACCTTCGAACCGTCTGCGGGACGGACGATCGTGAACGGCGCCTGCGCGAGGGCAAACCCCGCCAGACACAGGCCCAACATAATTCCAATGCTTCGCTTCATGGCGAATCTTCCTCCAAGCGGGGCGCACCGACCAAGAAACCCTGGCACACC
>CAYJMZ010000099.1:0-9097 GCA_964370995.1 uncultured Fimbriimonadaceae bacterium
GCCACCTTGGGGAATCCGGGAGGGTGGCTTCGGCGTCCCGCCGATTCCGGGAGGCAGGCCGCCACCTTGGCCGGAATCCGCGAGACGCGGAAGCCACCTTGGGGAATCCGGGAGGGTGGCTTCGGCGTCCCGCCGATTCCGGGCACCCGGCCGGCACGTTGGGAGGGGATTCCGCGAGACGCGGAAACCACCTTACGCGCTGCGGGCGGCAACGAATGCGGCCACGGCTTCTAGCAATCGGCGGCTGTCGCTGTCCGACAACCCCGCAACGGCCTGAAGCGCGCGGTCTACGTGGCTTTGGGCCGCCGCCTGGGCCTCGTGGAACGCACCGCGCTCCTCCATCAGTCCGCACAGGCGATCGATGTCCGCTTCGGCGACCCCGTGGCCGAACGCAACGGCGAGATCGGCGCGTTCCCGCTCGTTGAGGTGGCTGTGCAAGAGGATGAGGGGAAGCGTCGAGCAGCCTTCGCGGAAGTCGGTCGCGCGCACCTTGCCCGTCACGGCGTGCTCGCCTCGATAGTCCAGCAGGTCGTCCACAATCTGGAACGCCATGCCCACGTGGTGTCCGTAGACGCCCAGCGCCGCCGCCGTATCTCCGGAAGCGCCGGCGGCCATCGCGCCCACTTCGCAGCAGCTCTGGATGAACACCGCGGTCTTCATCCGCAGAATCTCGTCGTATTCAGGGCGCCCGAGATCGAACACGCCCCGGGTCTCCAGTTCTCGCACCTCGCCCTCGGCCAACTGCACCACGGCGTTGGCCGCGTTTCGGATGATCGCGAGATCGCCATCTGCGGCCAAGATCGCCATCGCGCGGCTGAGCAGCACGTCGCCAGTGAGGATCGCCGGGGTGTTGCCGAAGACCGCGGCGGCGGTAGGTCTTCCCCGGCGCGTGGGGGCGCGGTCGATCACGTCGTCGTGGATAAGCGTGGCCATGTGGACCATCTCCATGCACGCGCCCAACTTTCGGGTCCTCGATTTGTCGAACGGGAGGCCCGTGGCTGCGGCGGCCAAGGTCACGAACGCGGGGCGCAGGCGCTTTCCTCCCGCCAGCAGCGTGTGCCGGCCCACTTCGCGCACCAGGGCGACCTGGGAGTCCATTTGAGCGGTCAACACGGCCTCGACGGCGTCGATTTCTGCGGCGATCATCGCCAGGGCATCGGCCGGAACACGCCCCTCGCACATCCTCACCAGCGCGGCGGCGGTCATGCGCGGGTCCCCCAATGCACGCAGATGTTCCCGAAGAACAAATCCCTGAAGCCCACATCGACGAACCCCGCGGCATCCATCGACGCCGCCAGGGCCTCCCGAGACCGAAACCGCAGCGTGCTTTCGGGCAAGTACGTGTACGCCTTGGCCTTGCCGAACACGCGGCCCATCAGCGGCACCGCCCGGGAGAGCATGGCGCCCGCGAGACGCCTGGCGACCGCCGACTTCGGCACCGCCATGTCCAGCGACACGAACCGGCCGCCCGGGCGAAGCACGCGGGCAAGTTCCCGGTGTGCGCCATCGATGTCCGGCACGTTGCGAATTCCCCAGCCGACGCTCGCGCCGTCCAAGGTCCCCGATGCGATCGGCAGCGCGCACGCGTCGCCCAGCACCACGGGGTCTCCCACGCCCTTGAGCGCCGCGCGTTCCAGCATCGGCAGGCAGAAATCAAGACCCGCGACATGCCCCCGGGGGCCGACGGCCCGGCGCAGAGGACCGAGGAAGTCGCCCGTACCGCAGCACACGTCGAGCACACGATCGCCGGCTTGGAGGTGGAGCTGCCGTACGGCGAAGGCGCGCCAGCGGTGGTGCAACCGCAAGCTCATCACCGAGTTGAGCAGGTCGTACGTGGGCGCGATCTCGGCGAACATGCGCTGAACCGCACGCCGCTTTTCCTGTCCTTCCGCCTGCGAAGGCGACTCAATGTGCGGTGGCGCCATCATCCTCTCAAAAGCCAGTCTACTTGGCGGGTTCCCGCTATCGTGCACTGAGGCGGTTTCGCAACAGGATTGCCACGCCGTTCAGGGCGAGCAGCACGATCAGCAGCACGAGAATCGCGGCCGCGGCGGCGTCCTGAAACCCCTTCTGAGGCATTCCCACCCAGTTGAAGATCTGAATCGGCAGCACCGTGTACGTGTCGCCCACCCCGCCCGGAACGCGCGCGACGTACGCGACCGCACCCACCACGATCAGCGGCGCGGTTTCGCCCAGTGCGCGCGACACGGCGAGGATGATGCCGGTGAGGATCGACGGCGCGGCGCAGGGAAGCACCTGGCGGCTGATGGCCTGCCAAGGCGTCGCCCCCAACGCGTACGCCCCCTCGCGAAACGAGCGCGGCACCGCACGAAGCGCCTCCTGCGAAACCGTGATCAACTGCGGCAGGATCAGCAGGCTCATCGTGAGCGCACCCGCGATCACGCTGCGGCCCAGGTCCATCCCGCGCACGAAGATCGCCAGCCCGAGCAGCCCGTACACGATCGACGGAACACCCGCCAGATTCGAGATGTTGACCTGCACGAACGCGGCAAGGCGACTCCGCGTCGAGGCGAACTCTTCGAGGTAGATCGCCGCCGCAATCCCCACCGGGACCGAAATCACAGCCGTCAGCGCCACCACCCAAATCGAGCCGAACAGCGCGGCCTTGATTCCCGCCTTCTCGGGATGGCGCGAGCTGAACTCGGTGAGGAACGGCACGCTCAGCCGGCCGACGCCGCCCGTGATCAGGCTGTACAGAAGGCCCGCCAGCAACGCGACCGCCACGAGCGTGGAAGCGATGCACATCCACGCGAACAGCGCGTTCGCCGCGCGGCGGGTCCAAGGCGTCCTTTCCGTGTGGGGCCTCATGCGTACACCTGCCGAAACCGCCGGACAAGGCGGATCGCGAAGAGGTTCATCACCATCGTGGCCGCGAAAAGGGTGAGGCCCACGGCGAATAGTGTATTATACGCTATACTTCCCGCGGGCACGTCGCCCTTACTGATTTGCACGATGTACGCGGTCATGGTCTGGATGCTGTCCGCGGGGTTTAGCGTCAGGTTCGGCGTGGCGCCCGCCGCCAGGGTCACGGCCATCGTCTCGCCAACCGCGCGCGACAGCGCCAGGATGAACGACGCCACGATGCCCGAGAGCGCGGAGGGGATCACCACTCGCGTCTGCACCTCGAACTTTGTGGCGCCCAATCCATAGGCGGCCTCCGCGAGGTTCTTGGGCACCGCCTCGAGGGCGTCTTCGCACAACGAGGACACGAGCGGGAGAATCATGATCCCCACCACGATCGCGCCCGAAGCTGCGTTGAACTGAC
Organism: uncultured Fimbriimonadaceae bacterium; assembly: GCA_964370995.1. Taxonomy (GTDB): domain Bacteria; phylum Armatimonadota; class Fimbriimonadia; order Fimbriimonadales; family Fimbriimonadaceae; genus JAMLGR01. The sequence continues at coordinate 3,287 of CAYJMZ010000099.1, forward strand.
CCACCGACGGCACGAAGTGGCGCAACACCGGGGTCACCACGAACACGCCCACGAACCCGTACACCACAGTCGGAATCCCCGCCAGGACCTCGAGCGCCGGCTTGAGCAGCCGCCGCGAACGGGCGCTGGCGTACGCGTTGAGGTACACCGCCGCGCACAACCCCAACGGGATGGCGATCACCGCCGAACCCACCACGACGAGCGCCGAACCCGCAATCAAGGGAAGCACCCCGTACTTGGGATTGTCGAACGTCGGCGACCAGTCGCGGCCCGTGAAGAACTCCAAGATCGGAACTTCTCGGAAGAACAGCAGCGACTCCTTCACGAGTACGAACACGATGCCGAAGGTCGTGACCACCGAAATCGCGGCGCACGCGAAGCACAACAACCGGATTCCACCCTCGTACAGGGCGGTCGCTCCGCCTCGCCGACGGGTGAATTGTCCGTCGGGGGGCGGAAATGGCGGGCGCACGCGACTGGAGACCGCCAAGACCTACTCCTTGCCCAGAACGTCCTCGATCTTGACCCCCACCCAGTTGCCTGCCGCGAAAACCGAGCCGGTCTTCTTCGAGGCAGTCCGAGCACGGATCTTGTCGTAGGCCGCGTCCGACAGCGGCACGTAGCCCGTTTCTTTCGAGATCTTGAGTCCCTCGGCGCTCAAGGCGTACTCCACGAACTTCTTCCCAAGCTCGGATTCAAGGACCTTCTTCGAAACGTAGATGAACAGGGGCCTGGAAAGCGGGTTGTAGGTCCCCTCGCCGATCGACGCCTCCGAAGGCGAAACCGGCCCGTGACCCGAATCGATCGGCACGACCTTCAGCTTGTCCTGGTTCAGCACGTAGTACGAGTAGCCGAAATAGCCCAATCCTCCCTTCTCGCCCGCCACGCCCTGAACGAGCACGTTGTCGTCCTCGCTGGCGGCGTAGTCGGCCCGACTCGACTTCTTCTTGCCGACGATGGCCTCGGTGAAGTACTCGAACGTGCCGGAGGCGGTCCCCGGGCCAAACAGCTTCATCGGCATATCCGGGAAGCCGGCCCGAACCTGCTTCCAGTTATCGATCTTGCTGTCCGGCGCCCAAATCGCCTTGAGCTCCGCCACGGTCAAGTCGTTGGCGAACTTGTTGGACGGGTTGACCACCACGCTCAAACCGTCGAAGGCCAGGGGGATCTCGACGAACTCGATGCCGGCCTTCTGGGCGGTGTCCATCTCCTCTGGCTCGATCGGCCGCGATGCGTCGCAGATGTCGATTTCGCCCCCCACGAACTTCTTCATTCCCGCGCCCGTTCCCGATTCGTTCACGGTGATGTTTGCCCCGGGGTGCAGCTTCATGAACTCTTCGGCAAGCGCCTGGGTGATCGGGAACACGGTGCTCGAACCGTCGAGCGTTAAGTTTCCAGACAACTCGCCGCCACCGCCGGCGCCGCTGCTTCCGGTGCCACAGCCCACCATCGTCGCGACCACCGCCGCCGCACCAAACTTCAAGATCAAGTTCCGCATCGCTTCTCCTCGGCGAAAGATCCCCGCCGCTCGAAGTGGTACCGGCGGCTTGTTAAGGGCACGTTAACGGCGCGCGCATAATGGGCGATGCGTCGCGAGTGGACCGGATGGATCAAGAACAGGCAGTGGGATGCGTTTGAGGCGGAGGCGAAGTCCGACCCGAGCCAAATCCTCGCCGACACCGTCGCGGAGTTGGAGCGCGGTTTCCCCGAAAAGCCCGATCGCCGGGCCCTGCGAAAGGTGCTCTACCTACTCGCGCAGGCCGGCTATGAACCTGCCGAGATCGAGATCGAACCGGAAGAGCCAACCCTCGCCGCCCGCTTTCGACGCGCGCTGATGGTGAGCGCCGATATGGAGGGAAGCACCCTGGTGGTGTACGCGGAGGAAACGCGCGGCAACGTGCTCTGGATCGACGCGAACATCCACGAGAACGACGGCATCGTGTCCGCCGCCGAGACCAGCACGCCCGTTCTCGACGCGCCGGGCATGTTCGAGCGGGTGCGGCACACGATTCGTAGTCCGATGGTGTGTGCCGAGGTCGATCCCGACTACGCGCTGTATCGGATCGCCCGCGCGGCCAGGCGCCAGCGCCGGCGTGCGCCGTCCGTGGTCGCCTACTGGGGCAGCATCCTGGGGCGCGCCACGGAGGTCGAACACCCCACGGCTGCGCTGCCGAAGCCAAAATCAACGCCCGAGCAGCGGTTCCAAGTGGCCCTCGAGGCCCTGCCCGCACTCCCGTGGCGCCTCGAACTCGGCGTCGCCACGCCCCTGCTGATGGGCCTGTACCAGGACCGCGAGAAGGACCCCGACCGCACCAAAGAGGAGTTGCAGGCCGCGCGCGACACGCTCGTGGCCGCCAAGCGGGCGGAGGTCTTCGATGACGCCATCGTGGCCGACCACGCCATGCGCCTGCGCGATTTGGCGGCCATCACCACCTCGCGCGCGCCAGACGAGGCAGGTCACATCCTCTCCGCCGCCTTGGACCTCGAGAAGCGCGGCGCCGAGAGCGACTATGCCCGAGCCGTGATGGAAAAGACGCTGTTCATGCTCTACGAAACCCTGCGGCGAGATGCCGAGCGTGAGAAGAAGGGGGGTGGGTGAAGCTACCTCCGCTCGACAATCGCAGTCGCCGCGGCCAGACCCCTTTCGTGCGAGATGCTGACGAACACTCGGAGGCCCTCGTCGAGGCCCCGCACGGTGGGTACCGGGCGACCGTCGGGGGCGTTGAGGATCTCCACGTCGTGCCACGCGAGCGCCCTGCCCAACGCCTTGGCGATGGCCTCTTTTGCCGCCCATCGGCCCGCAACGCGCTCGGGAGACAGCCCAAGCTCGCGCTCATTCTCCGTCAGCACGCGCGCGAGGAAGCCGTCTCGCTCCATGGCCTTGGCGATCCGATCGACCTCCACCACATCGAGCCCGACTCCCTCGATCATGGGTTGGCCTGCTCCAGCAGCTCGGCCAAGTCGAGCAACCGCACGTGCTCGCCGCCAACCTGCTTGAGGCTCGCGTCGAGCATGATGCGGCAGAACGGACACGCCACCGCGACGGTGTGCGCGCCGGTGTCCAACAGCTCCTTGGCCCGACGGTCGCCCGGGCGCTTGTCCGAAGGCTCCTCCATCCACATGCGCCCGCCGCCCGCGCCGCAGCAGAGGGTCTTTCGCCCGTGGCGGAGAGGCTCCAACAGCGCCTTTCGCCGCACGTCGGGCTCGACCGCGTCCTCGAGGAACCCCGGCTCGTCAAGGTGTGTCCGCTCGCCGAGGAGAGAGCGCGGAGCGTCGGCGGTTGCATTGATGCGGCCCAGGTAGCACGGGTCGTGGTAAGTGACCCCCTCCGCACCCGCGGCCTTCAGCGCCCCAGAGGCCACCGCTTCGGCCAACAGCTCGGTGTGGTGAACGACCTCGAACACCCCGCCGAACGGGCCGTATTCGTGCCGCAGCGTGTTCATGCAGTGCGGGCACGTGACCACGATCTTCTTGACCCCGTACCTGGCGAGCACCGCGACGTTCTGCTGGATCATCTCCTGCGCGAGGAACTCGTCGCCGACACGCCGAGCGGGGTCGCCGGTGCACTTCTCCTCCCGGCCCAGGCACGCGAAATTCACCCCGGCCTTCCCAAGCAGAGACGCGACCGCGCGCGTGGTCTTCACCGCGCCAGGGTCCGTCGCCCCCGCACACCCCACCCAAAAGAGCACGTCGAACGGCGCACCGTCGCGTGCGAGCGGGATCGCGAGCCCGGTCATCCACTCCTCGCGCGCGTCGGTCTGCTGGCCCCAAGCGTGGCTGGTGGAGCCGACTTGCCGCAACATCGTCGCAGCCGAGCCCGAGAGTTGCCCTTCGGCGACCAACCCTCGGCGCGCGTCGATGATCAGATCCACGTGCCGAATTCCCACGGGGCACGCCTCGACGCACGCGCTGCAGGTCGTGCAGTCCCACAAGGCCTCGACCCCGACGGCCTCCACGACGCCCGTACCCCCTAGGAGAGCGCGGCGCACGTCCTGCACGACCTGCTTGGGGTTCAGGACCTTGCCCACCCCGTTGGCAGGACACACGTCCACGCAACGGCCGCACTCCATGCACGCGTCCAGCGACAGCAGGTGCCATCGGGAGTAGTCCGCAGCCACCGACACACCGATCTTCCCGGTCAGCTCGACCTCCTCCAAGGAAATCGGCTCCAATCGGCCCCATGGGGTGTCGGGTTGCCCGCCGAGACTCATCACCGCCAGCACGATGTGGCGGATGCGCAGCCGGGGCAACACCGCGAAGAACACCAACACCCACACCATGTGGAACCACCACACGAAGCGGTACCCCTCCGGCGACACGGTCCCCATCACCCCCGCCAACGCCTTGCCCACGGGAGCGGACACATCGAACGCCTGGGGGTCGGCCGCCATGCGCGCGCCCTCGAGCACGTAGCCGGTGAGCCCGGTGACGAACAGCAGCGCCAGCGCCCACATGTCACTCGGGTCGCAGGTGACCGCCTCGGGTTTGAAGCGCCACCGCCGCAAGAACGCCCACGCGACCCCGATGAGAAACGCCATCCCCATCACGTCGAGGGTCATCTCGTACGCGAGGTAGTAGGTGCCCTGGTGGAACTTCCACGGCGAGTACGTGCTGATCGCGAGAAGGGTTGTTCCGATGAACAGCGTCAGGAACCCGAAGAAGATCAGGAGATGCATCGGCGCGCCGCTCTTCTTGCGATGCTGCCGCACCTTGCGCTGTCCCAACACGTAGCTCCACACGTTTCGAAGCGGCGCGGGCTTCCAACCGATCGGCTTGCCCTGCCGCCACAGCTTCGCACGCTGCCAGATCTGTGCCGCCATCACCGCGATCGACGCCGCGACGAGCACGTAGAACAGGGCCTTCTCGAACGTGCTGAGATACAGGAACTCGGTGCGGGTCGGCGTCACATCGTCTCCATTTGCGCAGGTCCCGTGCGTATCCTACCGGGGCTGCGAACTCCTCGGCCGGAACCACTCGGCGGCCCGCACCAGGGGCGCGACCTCCACCTCGTCGCGGTGCTCCCCCAGCCAACGGCAGAACCCTGCGTGCGCGACACGGTCCATCGGTTGCTCCCGCAGGCCGTCAAACACGAACACCACCCACGCGCCCTGCGACATGGCAATCTCCGACACCAGGCACAGCGAGTCTGCGTCCATGCCGTCCCCCAGCATCGTCTTGACCGCTCCCAACACGACCTCCCCTGGCCGGTTGAGCCCGTCATGGGGCGACCTCACGACCTCGAACAGGGATGCCGCGCGGTTGCATGTCTGGTCGTTCAGCCGGATGATCGACGCGCGTAGGATCAGGGGCACGGAGGGGCTGAGCGTCTCGGTGAACCCCCGGACCGCGGGCAGCGCGAAGCTGCGCGGGGTGCCGGGGAAGAACTCCTCGAGCAGGCGCTCGGTGTCCCGCACATCCTCGAACGCGATATCGGGAGACAGTTCGGGCAGAAGTCCGTCGGAGTCGGCAAGGTCGTAGAGGCTGTGGTTTCCGATCTCGTGCCCATGCACCCACGCCTTGCGCCACGGCTGGGGAGCCTCGAGCAACGTGGCGGGATTGGCGTAGAACGTGGCATGGAGCCCGCACTCCGCAAGCAGCGGCAGCACATGGTGGAGGTGCTCTGCGGAGGTGCCGTCGTACGTCAGGGACACCGCCCCGCGCTTCTTGCCCCTGCCCCCGCGTCGCGCCGGCGCCATGGGCCCATTATGGGGGCTCTCGTCCCAACGGGCAACTCCCGAATCGGGACTCTCCAATTTCGTCAGTTGCGCCCTGTTCAAGCGTGTGGGCCCATGGAGTGCGCGAGCCTGGAGG
>CAYJMZ010000100.1:0-9064 GCA_964370995.1 uncultured Fimbriimonadaceae bacterium
GCCCCAATCAGCCTCCCAAAAGCGGGTGGCCGGTTGATCGCGGACGGGGACGTCCACGCCACTATGCAAGGGTCTCCCCTCCCAACCACCAAACCACAAACCACAAACCACCAACCCACCCTAGAACCGATACTTCAGCCTCAGCGTCGTCACGGGTAGGGTGCCATCCTGCATGCGGCCCTCGACGATGAATTGCAGCAGACTCTCCTTTCCGCCAAGCAACTGACTCGCAAGCGCTACGAAGCTGGTCTTCTCGGCTTGGCTGTCCATTCTCAAGCCAAAAGCCGTACCAGGCTGGTAGACGGTGTCAACCCCGAGGCTGTATGCCGTTGTGCTTCCGTTTCGGGTTTCGGAATGCCCCACCGCGCCCTCGACATAGAAGCTGCCCGCCTCGCGCTGAAATACAAGCCCTTGGTAACGGCGTCCGTCTCTTCCGAAATACCCGTTCACGCCGATTGAATTGAGGCCCTGTCGGTGGTAGGCCTCGACAAAAAGGCCTTGGGGGGTCGAACCAGGTTCCCGGAGGCGACCGGGAGCTGAATTGGGCCCAATCTCGTTCGAAAACGGCACGGTGGCGGCGAATTTCCAACCGTCGCCATAAGGCATCGCACTATCGGTGGATCCCACCATTCGAAGCGCCAGCGCATCGCCAAACGGTGCAAACGGCGTTGCGTCACCCTCGCGCCTCGGTGCAAACGCCAACGGGACGGACAGACCAAGCCGCAATTCAGGGTCCATCTGGGAAATCATTGCGAGACGGCCTGCGCTCACGACCAAGCCCTTGTCGAACGCGTGGATGCCGTAGACCTGCACCGATTGTGCGATCGGGAACCACTTCATGCGGTAGAGCGTGTTTTCCCCGCCGATGTTCCCACCGGACGCCACCGCGATGTCGTTCCAACCGATCGGCAATGGTCCGCCCTGTGGAGGGGGCGTCGCTGTCGCGCTAACCTGCCCCCTCAATGGAACGGTCGGGATCTTCGGTTGCCCAGGCAGGCGAAGCCCGTTGGTGTAGAACGTCTGTCCAAATTGATTGAGCCGAGGCACGTACGTGTGGCAAGCGCTGCACTGAAGCTGCGTTTCTCGCGCGAACTGCGGTGTTGCAGTCGCGTTGGTCATTGTGAACGCGATCATGACGAAGGCCGCACACGCGGCGACGATTCCCTGCACGGGTCCCAACGGGCGAGTCGAGATCATTCTAAAGCGTCTCCTGGGGCACACATGGGATGGGTTCTCTAGCCGATGATCGTTTGTGTTCTCACAGTTGCCGAAATTCATTGGGCTGTCTCCAAATTGGCGGTCGCATTCCAGGCACTCAGGCTTGTACCGGCTCGAATCGGGAACCGCTCGCCTGCACCGGGTGTGCCAGGGCCATGGGGTGAAGTCGCCGATTCCCGGCCAAGGTCCCGGCACCCTCCAGGCTCTTGCATAGTGGCGCGGATGTCCCCGTCCGCGATGGCCCGATTGCGCGTTCTTGGGAGGCAGAGCAGGGCCGTGGCTTGCCTTTCGCAGACGGGGACGTCCGCGCCACTATGCAAGAACCTGGCGGGTCCACTCACGATCAGGCAGCCCTAATTGTTAAGCCTGGCGGCCTTAGCGGCAGACCCGGGCAGCCGGAGATGCGCTTTCGTTCGCGGAGAGTCTGCCGCCGACCGGGGCCGGCACGTTGCATGTCGGCAACACCTCCTTTCGGCCCAAGAGCATGTAACACGCGTATCCAACCGCGAGCAGCAACATCAATGCGGCGAGCAGGTACACATGGCGCCGCTTCGCCGACATGGCCGCAAGGTGTGCCCGAAACGGCGAGATCCACATCTCTCGATGCATCACCTTCTGGAGCAGCCCAGCCTCCACCAATCCGTTGGGACACGTGGTCCCCGGTTGCGACGCATTCGAGGAAGCTCGCGCCTCTGCCAGCCGGGTCTGAAGCTTGGCGAACAGATGATCGGGCGCAGACACCTCCTCACAGGAGAAGCATGGCTCCCAGAGTCGGGCGAGCCGCTCTTCGACCTCCACCTCAAAGGCGTCCGAGGGCATGGCCGGTTTCGACGAGGCCAGGGTGAGCGCCTCCTCCCACAATCGCGCAAGCTGTTCGTTTCGCATTGGATTCATGGCCTACTCCATCCACTCAACGAGAGTGCCTCGCAGCTTCTGCTTCCCGCGGGTCATCAGATTCTTGACGCCCTTGACGCTTCGTCCCAAAATTCGTGATATGTCTTGATGTGAGAAGCCCTCCACGTAATGCATCATCAGGGCTTCCCGTTCGTCATCGAGAAGCGTGGCGGCCATTTTGTGAACCAACCGCTCCAGCTCGAGTTGATTGATGACATCTTGCAACGGCGTCCGCGCGGACTTCAATTCCCGGAGCCCAAGCTGTTCGGCCTCGCTCAGCGTCATGAGGGCGTCCAGCGGCAGCCTCTTGTCTCGACCTTGCTTGCGCAGTCGATCGATCACCCTGAGCCGGGCAATCCCGCACAGCCAGGTCCCCAGGCTGCAAGACCCTCGATACGTCGGTGCGAGCTGCACCGCGCTCATAAACGTATCGATCGTGGCCTCCTCCGCGTCTTCGAAGCTGAATCCGAGCCGCCGGTACGCAAAGCGAAACACGGCGTCTCGATTCGCCTTGTACAGAACTTCGAACGCCGCGTCGTCGCCATTGACGACGCGCCGCACGAGCATCGATTCCTCGACGTGCGAGGCGTCTTGGGTCGGGCGCGACATGACCAGTTCCTGCGTGTCCGAGTGTGCCCCTCGCACCGGAGGACGGTTCTGCACGGTGCAGAGCGGTTGTACGTTGGGGCGCATGGATCTCTCTACCTGTAAGAGTCGCGAAGTTTCTGGAAACGTACCGGCCTTTTTCAAACGAAGGCCGGCAAAGGGGGGCAGCCCCGAACAGGACGGCCCTACCCTCGTAGACCGGTGCGAAGCGGCTAAGAGCGCCTGCCCCTCCGCCGCGCAAGTACCCCGGCGCCGCAGAGCAACGCAATGGCCGAGGCCGGTTCTGGCACAACGGAGTTCTGCCCTCGGATTTCGCCCCCCGGATAGGTGGACGAGTGGACGTTGACGTAGGTCAGCCCCGCGATCATCCCGGCTACGTTCGTGGGCGAGAGAACCCCCGAACCAGAAATCGTTCCCGACGTGGCCCCCGAAACCGTCAGCGGAATCAGGACGCCCGCGGCCACCCCAGCCGGAGCGAGCCCATGGATGTGCGACGCTGAAGCCGGAGCAACGAGCCCGCTAAAGCTGCCGGAGGTCACGACCACAAGGCCCGTCACGTCGTCAAGGGTACCACTCACAAATCCGAATCCGGGTGAACCGTTCGGAGGGACTTCGTTGAACCCGTACAGGATCGTCGACCAAGAGAGAATCGACGCGCTCGATCGGGCTGAGACCATCCCGAGACATAGGACTCCCAGCCCCACTTTCAAGAAATTTTTTATCATGGCTTTGTAGCTCCTCAAGTAAAACAAGCCCAATTCGAATCTAGAGGACCTGCTCTCCCTTGAAGTCGCGAACCCGCGCGTTTAAGCCCGGCCAATTGCCTCCCGCGCGCAAAATGAAGCCAAGAACGCAACCCAAACAGGCAGAATTGCGGGGCAGGGGTCTGGTGGTTTGGTGGTTTGGTGGTTTGTGGTTTGTGGTTCGGAGGGAAATCGAGAGGCCCAACTCCCCTCCCAACCACAAACCACCAAACCCAAACCAGCCTTACCCCGACCGGGGATGTGCGTCGTCCACGGCTTTGCGGAGCCGCTCGACGCTCACGTGGGTGTAGATCTGGGTCGTGGCCAGGCTCTCGTGGCCGAGCAGCTGCTGGACGGATTTGAGGTCGGCCCCGCCGTCGAGCAGGTGCGTCGCGAACGAGTGGCGCAGGGTGTGGGGGCTCACCCCGGGGGGCAGGCCCGCCGAAACCGCCCAACGATGCACCACGTTTTGCACCGTCCGCGTCGTGAGCCGCCGCCCCTTGGGGTTCGTGAACAGGGGCTCGGGGTGCACACCGGGCTCGGCCGTCACCCGCTCGCCGGCCAGATACGCCTCCGCGGCTTGAACGAACAGGGCGCCGAACAAGCTCATCCGCTCCTTGTTGCCCTTCCCTCGAATTTGGACCGTTGCCTCGCGCAGATCGAGGTCCTGGAGGTTCACACCCACGACTTCGGCAGCGCGCAGGCCCGCCGCGTACATCAGCTCGAGCATCGCTCGGTCCCGCAGGGGTGTTCGGCCATGGGCGGGCTGATCCAGCAACTCCTCGGCCTGCGCCCGGGAGAGTGTCTTCGGAAGCCGCTTTCGGCGAATGGGCGCCTCGAGGCCCTCGGTGGGATCGTGGTCGAGGTGCCCTCCCTCGCGGAGGAAGCGCACAAAGGTGCGGAGGGTCGAGAGTTTGCGTGCGCGGCTGATAGGGTGCTTCGCCACCGACCGGAGGTAGGACCGCAGGCGATCAGGGGTGAGGTCGAACTGCCCGTCGAGGTGGGCGGCGAGCTGCGAGAGGTCCGAGCCGTACGAGCGCACGGTGTGCGGAGATCGCCGCACGGCGAGGTGGTCGAGAAACTCCTGGATGCGCGCGTCGAGCACCGCCGGGGTCACTCCCCCCGGCCGAGAACCAGGCTCACGTTGTGCCCGCCAAACCCGAACGAGTTGGACATCGACGCCTTCACATCGGCCTTGCGCGCGGTGTTCGGCACGTAGTCGAGGTCGCAATCGGGGTCGGGCGTCTCGTAGTTGATGGTGGGCGGGAGCATGCCGTCGCGCATGGCGAGGATACACACCAGCGCTTCGACCGCCCCGGCGGCCCCCAACGTGTGGCCGATCATCGACTTGCTGCTGCTGATCGGGATCGAGGGGGCGAGGTCGCCGAACACCCGCTTGATCGCCAGCGTTTCCAGGCGGTCGTTCATGCTCGTGGATGTGCCGTGGGCGTTGATGTACCCGATCTGGTCCGTGGTCAAGCCCGCCCAATGCAGAGCGTTCTGCATCGCGCGGCGGGCACCGTCGCCTTCGGGGTCGGGTGCGGTCATGTGGTACGCATCGCCAGACATGCCGTAGCCAAGAATCTCAGCGTAGATCTTTGCGCCGCGGGTGACGGCGTGGTCGCGATCCTCCAGGATCAGCACCGCCGAGCCCTCCGCGATGAGGAAGCCATCCCGGTCGGCGTCGAACGGGCGCGAGGCATGCGCCGGGTCGTCGTTGCGGCAGGTCATCGCCCGCGCGCTGCAGAAGCCGGAAAGCCCGATCTCGTTGATGGGCGCTTCCGTTCCGCCCGCGACCATGGCGACCGCCTCGCCGCGCTTGATGATGTGGTACGCGTCGCCGATGGAGTTCGCGCCGGTCGCGCACGCGGTTACCACGCAAAGGTTCGGCCCCTTGAGCCCGTGCAAGATCGACACGTAGCCCGAGGCCATGTCCGGAATCATGTACGGCACGAGGAACGGCGAGACCTTACTGGGGCCCAATTCGATCAGGCGCCGCATCTGCTCCGCCATGTACGTGAGGCCGCCGATCCCGGAGCTGACGAGCACGCCCACGCGCTCGGCCATATCTCCAGAGGTGTCGAGACCCGAGTCCGTGAGCGCCATCGTCGCGGACGCCACGGCATACGCGATGAACAGGTCGATACGGCGCGCGTCTTTGCGGTCGAGCCAGTCCTCCGGGTTGAAGTCCTTGACCTCGGCGGCGATTCGCGTGCTGAATTCGGAGGGATCAAGGTGCGTGATGGGGCCCCCCGCGCTCTCACCAGCCAGCATGCGGGGCCAAAAAACATCGACGCCCGTACCCAAAGGGGTCACGGCGCCGACGCCGGTCACGACAACCCGTCCTGAGGGACGGGGCCAATCGATCATCCGAGTTTCTTGCCGATGTATCCGACGGCGTTGCCCACCGTCTTGATCTCACCCACTTCCTCGTCGGGGATCTCGATCCCGAACTCGTCCTCAAGCGCCATCACCAACTCGACGACATCGAGCGAATCAGCGCCGAGGTCTTCCGTGAACGAAGCGGTTTCCACAACCTCTTCCTCCTTCACGCCGAGCTCCTCGACAACGACCTTTTTAACCCTGTCCAAAACGGCCTGCGACATGCGCTCACCTTACCCCTGAGGGTGGTTTCGAGGCAAGGGGTCTTACCGGGAAGCGGGAAACGGGAACCGGGAACCGGGGGGCAGAATGAGCTTGAGGCGCACCGCTTCCCGTTTCCCGATCCCCGATCCCCGTTTCCCCCCTACAGGGTCAACCCGCCATCCACCACCAGCACCTGCCCCGTGATGTAGCCCGCTTCCCTTGAGGCGAGGAACAGCACGGCGGCCACGAGGTCTGCCGGGGTGCCGAGGCGGCCGGCGGGGGCTTCCTTGACCACCCCCGCGCGCATCTCGGCGGGCAGGTCGGCGGTCATGTCGGTCTCGATGAACCCCGGCGCGACCACGTTGCAGGTGATCCCGCGGCCGCCCAGTTCCTTCGCGACCGATTTCGCGAGCCCGATGATGCCGGCCTTGCTTGCGGCGTAGTTGGCCTGCCCGGCGCCGCCGCCGATGCCGATGATGCTCGAGATACTGACGATGCGCCCGTAGCGCGCCTTCATCATCGGGCGCGTGGCGGCCTTGGTGCACAGAAACGCGCCCTTGAGGTTCACCGCGACGACGCGGTCCCAATCGTCCTCGCTCAGGCGCATCAGCAGAGCGTCCCTGGCGATGCCCGCGTTGTTCACAAGAACGGTGGGGGCGCCGAGCGCTTCTGCAGTGGCTTCGAACATCGCCTCGACCGCGTGCGAGTCGCTCACATCGCACGCAAATCCCTTGGCGACCCCACCGGCGTCGCGGATCGCCTTCGCCGTGACCTCCGCACCCGCCTCGGTGATGTCCACGCACGCGACTACCGCACCCTCGCGGGCAAACCCGTCCGCGATCGCCTTGCCGATTCCACGGGCGGCCCCGGTCACCATCACAATCTGTCCTTCGAATTTCAAGCCAAACCCTCCAGCATTTCCACAGCCACCTTGAGCGATTCCGCGTCCTGCACGCTCGCCGAACGGATGTCCCGATCGATCCGCCGCGCCAGCCCGCACAGCACTTCGCCCCCGCCGCACTCCACAAGTATGTCCACTCCCGACGCGCGCATCGCGAGCACCGTGTCGGTCCACAGTACCGGCGATTTGAGCTGCCGCTCAAGCAAATCGGGCCACTGGGCGGCATCCCTCACCAGAGCGGCGGTCACGTTGGCGACCACCGGCGCCCCCGAGTGGAACGTGGCGGCGCGCAACGCCTCGCCCATCGCCGCGGCTGCGTCCTCCATCAGCGGGCTGTGGAACGCGCCGCTGACGTTGAGGGGCAGCACGCGCTTGGCGCCCGCCGCCGATGCGCCCGCGCCCGCCCGGGCCACCGCGTCCGCGTCGCCGCTGATCACCATCTGGCCCGGGCAGTTGTCGTTCGCGACCACCACGACCTCGCCACCCGTGGACGCCTCGGCGCACACGCGCGTTAGCGCCTCGCGGTCGAGCCCAAGCACCGCGGCCATCGTGCCGGGACGCAACGTGCCGGCGTGCGCCATCAGATCGCCGCGCGTCCGCACTAGCCGCGCGCCGTCCTCGACCGACAGCACCCCGGCGGCGGCCAGCGCGGCGTACTCGCCAACACTGTGGCCGGCAAAGGTCGGCCTCAGGGCAGGAACCCGCGCGGCCAATACCCTCCAAGCCGCCAAGCCGCACGTGTACAGCGCCAACTGGGCATTCTGCGTCTGCCGAAGGGTGTGCTCGTCGGAATCGAAACACAGGGCGCGCAAATCGATGCCCACCGCATCGGAAACTTGGGAGAACAGCGTTGCCGCATCGGCAAACCCCTCGGCGAGAGAGCGCCCCATCCCGGGCCTTTGCGAACCCTGTCCCGGAAACACCACGGCGACCATCGAACCACTTTACCGGGATCGCCCAAGGCCGCCCGTGGGTGATAGTTCCCTGCCCTCCTGGGAAGCTTCCAAAGCGCGATCTGCCCCCAGTCGTCAGTTGCGGCCGCCGCGGTACGAGGTCGTGTGTGGGTTTTCGACGAGACTCTGTGGAAGGACGCAGATCCCCACTTCTCCACGCACTCCCAAAGGGGGATGCGACTGACGATCAAGACGCTCCCAACGGGGCAAGAAACGAAACGTGCGCTCGGGCTATTCGGAGCGGCCCGGAGGTTCCTCTTGAAGCAAGGCCTCGTGGACCCGCTGCACCATTCCCTTCGGAGCTTGGATGCGCCGGAGTTTGTCTTTGAGGTCGCGCAGCACCGACGCCTCGAATTGGAAGCGGCGCGCGCAGTGCCTGCACATCCGGAGGTGACGCTCGATTCCCTTGAGTTCCTTGGCATTCAGTTCGCGGTCGAGGTAGTCGTCGAGGCGTTGGAACAGCTGCTTGCACGTCCAGAGGTTGAGAAGTCTCATTCGACCCACCCCTGCTCCTGGGCGAGGCTTAAGAGGGAGCGCTGCAGGATCTTGCGCCCACGGTGCAGGCGTGAGCGGACGGTGCCGATCGGCACTTCCAGGATCTCCGCGATCTCCTCGTATGAGAACTCCTCCATCAGATACAGCGTGCACACGGTCCCGAACTCTTCGGGCAACGCGTCGAGCGCCTGGCACACGCGCTCGCGGTCGAACTTGGCGAACACCTCTGTCGCGGGGTCTGCCGTGCCGTCGCGGTTCGCCAGGTCCCAGAGGCCGGAATCGGTCGCCGAGTCGAGCGAAACGGAGTCGGGTCGCCGCTGCTTCTGTCGATAGCGGTGGATCGCCAGGTTCGTTAGGATTCTAAAGAACCAAGCGCGGAAATAGGTTCCCTCGCGGAACGAGCCAAAGGCCCGGAACGCCTGCACGCTTGCGTCCTGCACCAGCTCCTCGGCGTCGGCGGCGTTGCGCGCGAACTGCAGGGCGGTCCGATACGCGGGCGCGAGCAAGGGCTCGATGAGCCGCTCGAAGGCGTCCACGCGCCGTGAGTGGGCAGGGGCGTTTGACATGGAAGGCACCATAAGCATAGCGCGGCGGCCGCAAATGTGGGAGTGCGCGAACTTGCTCGTCGCCATTCACCCCGGCGACTTGTCGACGGCGCTCCACCGGAC
>CAYJMZ010000101.1:0-9008 GCA_964370995.1 uncultured Fimbriimonadaceae bacterium
GGTCCCAACTCTTCGCGCCATCGCTCGTGAGCCGAACACTCAGAGATTCGTCCCTCTTGCCTAGAATCCGGAAGAAGAGCCTTCCGCGCTGGTACTCCGACGACACCGCGACCGGCGTATCGTAACTGTTCTCGATCACGAGGTCGATCACCCCGTAATCGACCGTTGCGTCGCGCCCGACAGGCACATAGGGGACAGGCATCGAGTGGTTCTGCCGCTTGACGATCTTGAGGTTCGCGAACAGGGCGGCGTTGTACAGCGTCGTGCTGACCTGGCAGATCCCACCCCCCACACCGGTGTCGTGGCGGCCGTTGCGGTACACCCCCGCCTCTTTGAAGCCCCCATCGATCGTGCGGCGCCCAACGGTGTTGTTGAAGCTCATCGTGTCCCCCGGCATCAGCACGACCCCGTCGAGGTGCGCCGCGGCGAGCTGGATGTTCGAGTTTCGATTGAACTTGCTCGCCGGAAACCGGGTGGAGAACTCGGACACGACGTTCACGATCGCATCGAGCGCGTCGTCGGGTACGCGCTTGTCAGCCTCGACCATGGGCAACTCGATCGTGCCGTCACCCTTTAGGGCCTCGACGATGGCTCGCGGGAGCGCCTCCTCGTCCAAGCGGAACCCCGACACCTCGGGCCGGCGCTGAATCAGGCCCTCCACGTAGCGCACGGTCGCGGCCTGAGGCCGTCCGGCATTGTCGCGGACGAAGTCGCGGAGCACGTCGTGCCCGACGGCGAGCGAGCGGAACACGGGTTCGAATCGCATGGGTTCCTGTGCGCCCCGGACGACGGTCCGACCCGCGTCCTCCCAAAAATTCTCGTAGGGCAGGTTGGCCACGGACGCCTGGTCGTCCAGCGCGATGCCCAGTTCGCCGGGCTTCATCGGCGGGGGCGTGCGCGTGAGGGCGTCGTGATGGACGGTGAGCTTTCGCCGCCTTTCCGTTTCCCACCACACCCGAAGTTTGCGGGCCGCCTCCTCGTGCGTGAGCTCACCCACCGGGACAAGGCCCACAAACGTATTGGGGCGCACGCGCTCCTCGTGCCGCGCGGCGACGAGCATCAAACCCGCCCCCACCAGGCACAACGGCACACCTATGCCAAGAAACAGCTTCTTCATCCGTGATATCCGTCCGAGCCGGGCTTCCGGGCCCGCCTCCTGTAACCATTATGACGAAGACACCCTGCCGGAGGGTTCCCGAGCCACCGGCCGGGGTAGAGATGGTTTGCGGTAGGGATGGTTGGTCGTTCGTCGTTTGTCGTTTGTGGTTCGGATCCGGAGGGCCCGCTTGTCCGCCGAACCCTGCGCCCAACCACCAAACCACCAACGACAAACGACAAACGACCAACGACCAACGACAAACGACCAAACCCCCAAGCATCTCCCTCCCGGTAAACTCCGCGCATGCCGAAACTTGTCTGGCTCAACGGCGAGCTCATGCCCCTCGAATCGGCCACGACCTCCGTCGCCGATCACGCGCACCTGTATGGGGACGGCCTGTTCGAAGGCATCCGCATCTACCACCACAGGGTGTTCCGCCTGGACGAACACCTCGAACGCCTGTACCACGGTTGCTCCTATCTCGGGTTCGAGATGACCATCGGCCTCGCCGAACTGCGCGCGCTCGTGCTCGACACGTGCGCAAAGGCCGAGCTCACCGACGGGTACGTGCGGCTCAACGTCACCCGGGGAACCGGCTTGGGCCTCGACCCCAAAAAGATAGATCCCAAGCCGAACGTGATGATCATGGTGTCCAGCCTGGCCCTGTACCCGCCGGAGATGTTCCTCAGAGGCCTGTCCGTGGCGTCTTCGTCGATCCGCGTGATTCCCCCCGACTCGCTCGACCCGCGCGTGAAGTGCATCGGGCGGTACGCCTCGAACATCCTGGCCAAACACCTCGCCAACCGGGTCGGCGCCGACGAGGGTCTGATGCTCAACCATCAGGGATACGTCGCCGAAGGCACCGGCAACAACCTGTTTCTGGTGTCTGGGAGAACCTTGCGCACCCCGCATCCCTCGTCTGGAATCCTGCAGGGCATCACCCGAGGCGTGGTGATCGAACTCGCGCGGGCGGCAGGCTACGAGGTCACCGAGGAGCTTCTGACCCCGTACGACATGCGCACCGCGTCCGAGGCGTTCTTCTGTGGAACCGCGACCGAAGTCATGCCAATGACCTCGCTCGACTCCATGCCGATCGGCGATGGAAAGCCCGGCCCCGTGACGCAGGACATCATGACCAGGTTCGCAAAGGAAACCCACAACGGGGTCGCGTTTTGAGCGGAATGTGTGCGCGTTGCGGCGAGGCTGCGACGCTGACGGTTCGCACCGCAGAGGGCGCCCGTGCACTCTGCGGCGCGTGCTCGCTGCAACTCCCCGAGGCGCGGGGCGCGTGGGTGCAAGCCTTCCAACGTCCTGCCGTGGCGCACGAATCTTGCGTCGCGTGCGGGTGGAGTTGCGCGCAAGTCGAACAAACGGGGCTCGCAGGGTGTCCCCTTTGTTATGTTTCGCTTCCTGCTCGGGTTTGGCACGGACTTGGCCTCACCCCGCTGGAGGCTCAGGTATCGTAGGCGGACAGGTGTGATGATGACGCGTGGTGGTTGGTGGTTGATGGGCGCCTTGGTTGCCCTTTTTCTTGTCGGGTGTGGGGGTTCGGGCGGTCCCGGTCTTCCGGACCCCGTCGTGCGCGTGATCAACGCGTCGCCCGACACCACGGCACTTGACTTCCTGGTGGACGACGCCACAATCGGATCGGCGATCGTGCCGCTTGGATCGAGCCCCGACTTCACGGTCGTGGACCCCGGCGACCGCGATCTGGTGCTGCTCGAGAACGGCACGACGACCGAGTTGGTCGCGGAAGTCCAGACCTTTGCGAAGGACGGGGACTACATCGCGGTGGCGTTGGGATTGAAGGTTTTCGACACCGAGGACCTCAAGCGCCTGCGTGCCCTGCTGTTCCAGGTCGACCGGACCGTTCCCAACGGCAACAAGGCCCGTCTCTACGTGGTGCACGCGTACAACCGCGCCGCGGGGTTCCTGACACCGAACATCGACTTCCAAACACCAGGCGACAATCCGCTCTTCCAGATCGCCAACATGCCTTTTGGGAACAACGCCTCCCTCACTGTCGATTCCGGCGCGCAGACCTACGAGGCGCGGCGCGCGGGCACGACATCCGTGCTGGCGTCCACGAGCACCACACTCGTGGCCGGCAAGATCTACGTTTGCATCGTCGGGGGAATCGAGGGCGCCGCGTCCCCGCAGGAGCCCAGGATCACATTCATCGAAATCGCAGCTCGCCCGTAGCAGCAGCCGGGGGAGCGTTTCCCCCGGTTTCCCCCATGCGGACCCGCCCACCGCCCACACTTACGGACCCGTTCTTAGTAAACTGAGCATTCGCGCACCCATTCGAGGGGTGCGCACGTCTTTCCTATGCCAATCGATGCGTTGCGAGACTCACTGGCCGAAAAACGGTGGCTCACCGCCCTGGCAAAGGGGGACTCCTCTGCGCTTGGGGGCCTGTACGAGATGTACGGAGAAAGGATTTTCCGGTACACGTACAGGATGTTGGGCAACCGAACGGACGCCGAGGACGCCACCGCGGAGACGTTTCTGAGGGTGCTTCGCCGATCGGGCGAACTGCGCGCCGATGGGGCGTTTCGGACGTGGCTGTTTCGTATCGCGAGAAATCTGTGCATCGACAAGTTGCGCCAGCACAAGTTGTTGGAGCTGCCCGCCGATATGCAGGTCGGAGGCTCGGAGGAGCGAACGGCGTTGCGCATCACGGTGCAGCAGGCGCTGAGCGACCTTCCGATTGAGTATCGGGAGCCGCTTGTCCTGTGCGACCTGGAGGACATGCCCGCCCGAGAGGCTGCGGAGGTGCTGAAGATCAGCGTGCCTGCCCTGAAGTCGCGGTTGTACCGCGGTCGGCGGGCACTCCGCGATAAACTGGGAGGAACGATCGACAGGACGCCATGAAAAGCGATCTTTACAACAAGCTGGTCCACATGTATGCGGCCGGCGAGCTCACGGAAGAGCTAGAAGAAACTTTGGAATCCGAAGCGTTCGGCAATGCCGAGCTCTGCCAAGAGATGTCAACCATGCGCACGACGATGGATGCGCTGCACGCAATGCCCGACCCGGAGTTCACCGAGGAGTCCTACCAGAGGATTCTCATGAAACTCTATTTCCGCGGCGCGGACGTGCAGCCCCGATCCCCCGAACCCGCGCACCTGCAGTATCAGCTGCCCATCCAAACCTAGCGACCCTAGAACAGAGGAAACGATTGAAGCTCGACTGTCCACGAAAGGAGTTTTTTGAGGCCGTAAGCCTCGCCGGGACCGCGGCCAGCGTCCGCACGTCTCTGCCCATCCTGCAGAACCTGAAGATCGAGGCCGAAGGTCAGTCGATTCGGGTTCTCGGATGCGACAACGAGATGTGGGTCGAGCGCAAGGTCCCGTGCATCGTGCACGAACCCGGTGCGGTGTGCGTGCCGGCACGCCTCCTGATCGACGTGGTGCGCGAACTGCCCGACGGCGACATCAAGCTCGAGGTCAACGACGGAAGCGGACTGCTGATGCAGCAGGGCGCATCCGAGTACCGCATGAAGACCCTGGAGCCCGGCGACTTCCCCGAGCCGCCCGAATTCGGCGGCGAAGCGGAGTTGACCCTGCCCATGGGGGTCCTGCGGGACGCCGTGGACTCCGTGCTTTTCGCGGTGTCCACCGACGCCCATCGGCCGATCCTGACCGGCGTGCTGCTCACCTACGACGGCGAGGTGTTGTCCCTCGTCGCGACCGACACGCACCGCCTCGCCGTGCGGCGGGTTCCCCAGCCTGGCATCGGCAGCAACATCTCCACCGTAGTCCCCGACAAAGCCCTCCGCGCCATAAAAGGGCTTCCGCTGGGCGACGACGATCCCGTAACCCTGTGCTTCGGCGCAGGCCGCCTCGGGGTCAACGCGGGCACCGCACGGGTCGTGTCGCAACTGCTCGCCGGGGTCTATCCCAACTGGGAGCGCGTGGTGCCCACCGAATCCACCCGGTCCTGGAGCGTCGAGCGCGACCAGCTTCATGAGAAACTCGCCCGCGCCATGATCCTCGCCAAAGGCAACGCGAACCGCGTTCGATTCAAGGGCGACGGAGACCAGATTCTGATCAGCGCCAAGAGCGAGGAGACCGGTGACGCCAAGGAAGAGGTGCCGATGGTGCCCCAAGACGGCGACGTCGAAATCGCGTTCAACGGCAGGTACGTGCTGGACGCTCTGGCAACCATGCCCGGGCCGGGCCTGCGGATCGAGATGACCGAGTCGTCACGCCCCGCCGTGTTCCGTCCGGCCGACGACGGGGATCACTACTTCTGCGTGATCATGCCCATGGCCCTGGCCTAGTTCGTCGGGGATCGGGGATCAGGGATGAGGGATCAGGGATCGGGGATCAGAGATCAGGGATCGGAGACCCCCTTGAGCCGCCCCATGCCTCCGCAGCCCCGCTGTGGAGGGCACAACCTAGTAGCCGAAACGAAGCCCTCCACAGCGGGGCTGCGGAGGCATCTCTTTCCCCCGTCTCGCAAAAATATTACTGTTGCCTGAACGTTTCTGCGACCGGGTAACTTGAACGCATGACTACCCTGGGCGATCCCGTGCGCGAAAGCAACTCGAAACTCGATCAGATCGGGACGTGTGCAAGCACGCTGTGCGCCGTGCATTGCGCCTTGACGGGACTCGCATTCGGGCTCCTGTCCGTGGGATGGCTGGCGTTCCTGCACAACCCGTGGCTCGAATGGACGTTCCTGCTCGTGGCTCTGGTGATCGGAGCGTTCGCGGTTCAGCACGGACGCAGCAAGCACGGTTCGTGGAAGCCCGCCAGCATCTTTGTGCTCGGGCTCACCCTGATCGTCGTCGGACACTTCGCGTTTGCCAACCACGATCAAAGCGTGCTGTCATCGCTGATGTCCGCGGGTGGAGGCGTCTGCCTTGTGGCGTTCCACATCACCAACCAGCGGATGCGCCGCTGCAACCACCCGTAGAACCCAGGAATGGGGCGCGCTCGAGAGGATTCGAACCTCCGACCCCCAGCTCCGCAAGCTGATGCTCTATCCACTGAGCTACGAGCGCGTTTGGAAGGGCCATTCTACCCGCGGCCCCATGCCAACCGCATCGGCCTACGTCCGACGCGGGCCGTACTGGTCTGGCTCGGGCGGCTCGGGCACGATGACCTTCTTTCCGTCGCTGGCAAACTCGACCTGGATGTGGTCGAGCCGCACCGATTTCTCCCACGCGTCGGTCACGCGCCTGGGCACATACCCGCGCAACCCAATCTCCATGGCGAGCAGAAACGGATCGCTGGGGCACTTCGGAAGGTACGCCTGGACCACGTCGTAGGCGTCCTCATAACGCCCAAGCCGATCCAAGCACTGCGCGTACTTGACCCCCACATCGACCACGTCGGGGCCGAGCTCGGTGGCCCTTCGCAGCACGACCTCGGCCTCCGCGAACCGCCCAAGCCGGTAGAGGCACAGCCCCTGGTACGCATGAGCCTTGGCGTGCCCCGCAAATTGGGCCACCAAATCGACACACGCCGCCAGAGCCTCGTCCCAAGCCCCCCTGCGCATCAACGCCTCGACCGATCGATACATAGTTGCTAAGTATTCAACGTACCACGATACGCCCGGGGTTTCAAGATTCGGGGGGTCGTTGGATCGTTGGTCGTTTGTGGTTTGTGGGTAGGGTTGGGCGAAGCTTAGTTTGGGACATTTTTATTATACCCGCCGGCTCCCAACCACAAACGACCAACGACCAACGCCCCCCTGCGTTTCCCCGCACAAATGCCGACACTTCCGATGAGGGCGGAGTGTGCCCTCCGGTGACCCATGGACTCCCTGCAGCGCCTGTTGAAACACACCGACCTGCTCCTCGGCGTCGGCATCCTCACGATCGTCGGCATGCTGATCCTGCCCCTGCCGCCCTGGCTGCTGGACGCCGGCCTTGTCGCGGCAATCGCCTCGTCGGTGGTGATCCTGCTCGTGGCGGTCAACGTCAGCGACCCGCTCCAATTCTCTGTGTTTCCCAGCATGCTGCTGATCTCCACGCTGTTCCGCCTCGCGCTGAGCATCGCGGCGACCAAGCTGATCCTGGGCACCGCCAGCGCGGGCGCCGTGATCGAGACTTTCGGCAACTTGGTGATGGGCGGCGACTTCGTCGTCGGGTTCGTCGCGTTCCTCATCCTCGTGATCGTGCAGTTCATCGTGATCACCAACGGCGCCGGACGCGTGGCCGAGGTGGTCGCGCGGTTCACCTTGGACGCCATGCCCGGCAAGCAGATGGCGATCGACGCCGACCTCTCCGCCGGCATGATCGACGAGGCCACCGCACGCCAGCGCCGCAAACAGATCAAGCAAGAGGCCGACTTCTACGGGGCAATGGACGGCGCGTCCAAGTTCGTCAAAGGCGACGCGATCGCCTCGATCCTGATCATCGCGATCAACATCATCGGCGGCTTTGCAGTCGGCTTCATGCGAGGCGAGGCCGACGCGATGTCGATCCTGAAGACCTACGCGATGCTGTCGGTCGGTGAAGGGCTCGTTTCCCAGCTCCCCGCGCTGCTGATCAGCACCGCAAGCGGCCTCATGGTCACCCGCGCCGGCCAAGACTCCAGCATGGGGCAGGAGGTCGCGACCCAACTGTTCCGGCAACCGAAAGCCGTGGCATTCGCGGGTGCCTCATTGGCCGCGCTCGCGCTGGTGCCCGGCTTCCCCGCCACCATCTTTCTCGCCGCCGCCGCGCTGTGCTTCGTCGCGTCGCGCTTCATGGAGGGCTACCCCGATCCCAAAGCGGAGGCCGCCAAAGAGGTCGCAAGGATCGCCGCAATGCCCAAGGCGCTCCCAAGCGGCCCCGAAGCGGTGCTGTCGCTGCTGAACGTGGACCCCATCGAAATCGAGATCGGATACGGGCTCACGCGCCTTGCCGACCCGCGCGCCGGCGGCGATCTCTCGGAGCGGATCACCGCCACGCGCCGCCAGATCGCCCTCGAACTCGGCTTCGTGATGCCCACGGTTCGCATCCGGGACAGCATCCACCTGGCGACCAACGAGTACGTGCTCAAGGTGCGCGGCGAAGAGGTCGCCCGCGCCGAAATCATGCCGGATCAGGTGCTCGCCGTGGACAGCGGGGCCGTGATCCAAGCCGTGGCAGGCTTGCCAACCAAGGATCCCGTTTTCGGCCTCCCGGCCCTGTGGATCGAGCAGAGCATCCGCGAGAGCGCCGAGCGCTCCGGCTACACCGTGATCGAACCCAGTGCGGTGCTCTCGACGCACCTCAGCGAGATCGTGCGGACCTACGCCGCCGAACTGCTTAGCCGACAAGACGTGCACACGCTCGTCGAAAACGCCAAGAGCGTCAACCAAGCCGCCGTGGACGAACTCGTGCCCCGCGTGCTGCAGATCGGCGACATCCAAAAGGTGCTCCAACACCTCCTGCGCGAGCGCGTGCCGATCCGCGACATGGTGTCGATCCTCGAAACCATGGCCGACTACGGCGCCCGCGTCAAGGAGCCCGACCAACTCGGCGAGCTCGTCCGAGCGGCGATCTCGCGCACGATCACCCGGCAGTACATGGACGCCGACCAGAAGCTGTTCTGCATCACCCTCGAGCCCGCCCTGGAACGAACGCTTACCGAGAACCTCACACCCACCAACTTCGGAACCGCACTGGTGCTCCCCCCCGACGAGCAACGCCAGCTGATCGACCGCCTCAAAGAGGAGACCGAACGCGCCATGGCCCAAGGCTCGCAAGCCGTGCTTCTGTGCTCCACCAACCTCCGCCTCCCCCTCAAACGCGTCGTCGAAAAGTATCTGAGCGCCCTCAACGTGCTCGCCTACAACGAAGTCGCCGAACGCGCCGACGTCGAGTTCGTCGGGCAGGTGAAGGTGGCGTGATCGTCGTCGGTCGTTGGTCGTGTGTCGTTGGTCGTTGGTCGTTGGTCGTTGGTCGTTCGGAGCCTGAGCAGATCAGATC
>CAYJMZ010000102.1:0-8998 GCA_964370995.1 uncultured Fimbriimonadaceae bacterium
AGCCGTAGTCGCCTTTGGTCTTGCTGGGCTCCACGGCCTGCGCGATCCACTTCTTCGAAACCAGCTGCTTGCCGTTCCACTTGCCGTCGTTCAAAAGCAGGAGGCCGAAACGCGCCTGGTCCTCCGCGCTGATCCACAGGCCGCCGCCCCAACGCGTGCCGCCGGAAACCGACTGCGCTCGCGTGCCCGCCACAGGCACCCACGAGTTCTCGTAGCCGTGGTACCGCCACGTTTCGGTGGCCCCGATCGGGTCCATCAAGGCGTCTTTGAGCACCACGGGCAACGGCTGGTCGAAGATGCGCAGGAGGGACAGCGCGAGGCGGTTGATGCGCACGTCGTTGTACTCGTAGAACGTGCCTGGCTCCTTCATGTCCCGCGGCGAGCGTAGGCCCTGGCAGAACTCGTCCACCCCGAGGAAATCGTGCCCCTTGCCCCACATCACACCCTCCCACTCGCTGCTCTGCGTGAGGTGGTGGCGCCATGTGACCTTCGCGTTGTGCTCCGAGTTGTAGCCGCCGTCCTTGACCTTAGTGCCCACCGGCTCGTCAAGGTCGGGAATCAGGCCGCGGTCGTACGCCACGCCCGCAATCGCCGACAGGAAGCTCTTCGCGGCGCTGTAGGTCGGCTCGACGCGGGTGGTGGCCCCGAACGAGGCGACCACCCGGCCATGGCGAATCACCAAACCGTTAGTGCCCCGGCGAAACGGCGGCATCTGGCCGAGAAGGGCGCCAAAGGTCTTGACCTGATCGGCGAAGTCGCGGGGGATGGTGGATTCGTGCGCCTCGGCATAGGCGATCGCAACGCCGAGTTTCGCGAGGTCGAAACCCGCCTTGGAGGGGTCGATGGGCTCCCACTTGCCCGGCGCGGGAAACACCGGGGTTTGGGCGCCCGCAAGCGAGGCGACCAGGCATAGAGTGAGAATGAACGCCCGTTTCACCATTGCGGTTTACCCCGTCTTTAGCAGGGTGCTGAAGAAGGCCGACGCAACCGTGCCACCCTCGTGTCGGGGGTGCTTTCGCCGAGAGTTCGCACCTAGCGCACCCCCAAGATGAGGGTGGCACGGGATCGGAAACGTCCGTGGCGCGAGAACATAGGGTGCATGCCCCTTCTTCAGCACCCTGTTAGCCCCAGTTCCAGGAGCGTTCGCCGGAGCTTGTCTCGATCGAGGCCATCCATCTTCTGCGCGCTCTCGTGTTCCAGCGCGGCCTCTTCGCATTTGCCCATCCGTTCAAGAAACACTTCGAGGAGGCCCTGGTACACGTGCTTGTCCGGGTCGAGTTCGCTGGCGAGCCTGACGGCGTACACGGCCTTGTCGTGCAGCCCGGTCCCCCAGAAAGCCACCGCGGCCCGAAGGTAGTAGTGGTCGTCGCCCGGCGACAGTTCGAGGGCGGCCTTGAGGGCGTCCAGGGCCTCGTCGAAGCGACGCATTTCGATCAGCAGATCCCCGACCCAAAAGTGGTAGAACGCCTGGTCGGGCGCGGCGGCGACAGAACCTTGCGCCGCGTGGAGGGCGCGGTTCCGCTCGCCGAGACCGCGGAACACCTCGGCGAGTTTGTAATGCAAGAACGCGTTGCCCGGTTCGAGGGCGATCGCGCGCTCCAACTCCTGAATCGAGTCCCGTTGCCGCGCGTTACGCTTGTACAGCTGTGACAATCCGACGTGCGCCTCGGCCACATCCTCCCGCATCTGCAGCGCGCGCTCGTACTGACGCAGCGCCTGAGGGGCCATGTCGGCGGCCTCCAATGCGCCCGCAAGGTCGAGCCGCCCGTCGATCGCGTGGTCGGCGAGTTGCCTCACTTCGTTCTTAAAGTGCTCGATGGCGGCGGCGAGATCGCCCGCGTCCATCGCTTGCCGACCCCGCAGGGCGCTCTCTTCCGCAGACAAACCGGGGGCTCGCGGCAGCCGAACGTCCTCAACCGGGGGCGCCTGCATCCCAAACAGCTCCGCGACGCGCAGGTAGGTTTCCACTAGTTGATCCTACGACCGATTGACCGCGAAAGCTCCATCCGGCCACGTGCGAACCGCGCGGTCGGTAGGCCGAACGGTGAGGGTGGCCGGATAGCTGCTGCCGGAAAGAGGCACCGTGAGCAGGGTCACATCGCGCGACTCGCCCGCGGCCAATCGGACCCTCACCACCCGAAACTCGACCTTGCTCTGCAGCAGCGGCGTGCGCCGAATCTCCCCGTTCACCACAAACAGTGCCCCCGAATACCCGGCGCTCGCCTCAAACACCACTTCAATGTCCGAAGCCGTGTCCGTGGGGTTCTCAAGGCGGGCATGGATAGTGTAGAATACACCAAAATTTCCATCGAGGCTGTGCCGTTGGTCTGCACTGGGGAGGGGGCGCTGGCCAATTCGTGCGAACCCGAACTTGCCGCCGACGCGGTACACGACCTCTTCGGTTTTGAACGGGTTCGGGTAAACGTGGAACGTGGCGGGCGCGGGCGTGCGCTCCATCGAGGTCAACGCGCGCGGACCCATCGCGTGCCAGGGGGTGGCGCTCGCCAGGGCATCCGGAAGGCGCGGGTCCCCGTAGGCGGGCACGCGCGCGTCTGTTCGAACCTGGATCGCATCGGGCCCCCCGTCGAGCAGCCGAATCGAACACAAACCGCTGACGGTCTCCTGCGGCCCGAAACGCCTCAGCGACAGGGGCGCGGCGGATCGGGGCGGCAATTCGACGATCTCGCCGGAGTAGGGCAGCCAGTTCCGCATCAAGGCCTCCGCGGCGACGATTCCGGCTTGCACGGGGTTCTTGTCGGGCCCGGAGTCGCCCGGGATCACCAGCACGCGCGCCGTGGAGTCTGTGTCGTTGACCAGCTGCACCTCGACAAACATCCCCCCCGCCGAGATGTTCATGTGGTGGTAGAGCAGCCGGACCGGCACCTCTTGGCGCAGCGTCGCTGAGAACAGGGCCCCAGGTCCGCGCACGTTTTCGGGGTGGTTGCAGTACCACAGCTCCGCCTCGCTGCGCATCGCGACCCCCACGTTGCGCACCGTGATCTGCACCTGCCCTTGCCGCGGATACGCGTAGGGACCTTGCACGTGGACCTTGGCGGCGAATGTGCCCGCCTCGCCCGATCTCAGGGTTCGCCCCGCCACGCTCAGGAGCTTGATCTCCGCACCGGGGGTAGCTGCTAAACGCGTGCGGACGGCGGCCTCGATCGCACCCGACACGGTCTCTAAGGTGGCGGGCGCTCCCGTCACGGAGGCGAAAAGGCGTTGACCCAGGTTCGCCGCGTAGGGCAAGACCTCGACCCGAATGGCGCCGACAACATCACCTGCAACAGCCGTGATCGTCGCGGAGCCCAGAACTCCGGCCCTGAGCACCAACACGCCAGGTTGGCGTTCGACCTTGACCACCGCGGGGTCGCTGCTCTGCACGACGGCGGCGAGCGCCCGGGTTCCGACGAGTTGCACCGCGTTCTTGCCCCCTCCGGGAAGGCGCAAGTCCGACTCCGAGAGTCGAAGCGCGGGAAGGGCGAGCGCCTCCGAAATCTGAGCGGCCCATTGCCGGGCGAGGCTCGCCTGGGGGCTCTTCTGCGCCGCCGCCTCGGCCGGACTCACTACGAGCAGCAGCGCCGAGGCCGCGCGGATCTGATGCCCATCGCGTCCGCGCTTGATGGTGATCTGGGCGTTACCGCGCAACCCGGACAATCTCTTGGCGAGAATGGCGGCGCGCACTTTCGGCTTCGAACCTCGGTAGGGCGTGCGCAGCGTCACCACGACCATCTCGTTGACGTACACGGATGACCCAATCGCACGTGCCGTGGCCGCCTGAACGACTCCGCACCAGAGAAGGGCCAGCCCGAGTGCGACGAGGCGCGCCAGCGGCATCATGAGTTCGTAGGATACCTGTAGGCTACAGGCCCTCGGCCCCCTCCCAGAGCACGTAGGGCAGTTCGTGGGGCACCGAGATCGCGTTGTTGCGCGGCACGACCCTCACCGTGTAGCCGCGATGGCCCACCCGATCCAGCGGGACGGAGCCCGCGAACGTGTGCAGCCAGTCGGCGCGCCCCGCAAGAGCGAGATCGATCACACAGCCACCCAAGAGATCGCGATTGGCGCCGATCTGGCCAACCACGACCTGCACGGTCACCTCGTCCGGTGACAACTTCCCAAGTTCGACGGACACCTTGACCTCGAACTCTCCTCCCAGGTCGTTGATCGTCTTCGAGTTGTCCTCGACTGCGGCGATCTTGACCTTCGACCACGCGCCCTTCACCCGGGCGCGCCACTCCAACGCCGTCTTGGCTGCCTGAATACCCGATGCGTTCATGCCCTGGAACCCCTCGTGTGCGGGCATGTACGCCTGCGAAGCGTAATCGCGAACCATCCGGGCCGTCGAGAACATCGGCGCCAACTCGGCGATCGAGCGCTTGATCATCTGGCACCACTCCGTGGGCACGCCGCCGTCCACCCGGTGATAGAATTTCGGAGCGATCTCCTGCTCGAGCACTTGGTACAGCGAGCGGCTGTCGTTCCAGTCCACCTGGCTGGAGTCCATGCACTCTTGCCGGTCGCCGATCGCCCAGCCACGCCCTGGCGCGTAGCCTTCGTCCCACCAGCCGTCCAGCACCGAGCAGTTCAGTCCGCCGTTGGGCACGACCTTCATGCCGCTGGTTCCGCTGGCCTCCATGGGTCGGATCGGGTTGTTGAGCCACACGTCGACACCCTGCACGAGGGCGCGGGCCACACCCATGTCGTAATCCTCGAGGAACACGAAGCGCGAGCGGCCGCCCTCCTGCGAGATGAACTGGTTGATCGCCTGAATCATCCGCTTTCCGCCGTCGTCGCGCGGGTGGCTCTTGCCCGACATCACGATCTGCAGGGGTCTTTCGGGGTGGAACAGCATCGCCTTGAGGCGCTCGCGGTCGTTCAGCAGCAGCGTCGCGCGCTTGTACGTGGCGAAGCGCCTGGCAAAGCCGATGGTGAGAATTCGGGGATCGAAGATCGTGGAGATCAGGCCGTAGTCGGACCGTCCCGCGCGCCGTCGCTCGAAGTCGCGGTGCAGATGGCGGCGCACGTACCGCACAAACTCGCCGCGAAGGTTGTCCCGCGTCTCCCAGAGTTCGACGTCCGGGATGTTCCAAACGCCCTTCCAAACCTCCGGGTCCGCCGTATCCCGCCGCCAATCGCCCTGAAGATACGTGTCGAACAGGTCCGCCATCCGGCGGTTGGTCCAAGTGGGCGTGTGGATCCCGTTGGTCACCGCCACGATCGGCACCTCGTCCTCGGGGAACTGGCTCCACCGGTGGTGGAACATCCCCCGCGACACGTTCGCGTGGAGCTTGGACACGCCGTTGACGTGGTTGGAGTTCGCCATCGCGAGCACCGCCATGTTGAAGGGCTCGCTCGGGTTGTCCGCGCTGAGACGCCCCATGGCGAGGAACTCGGGAAACGCCATGTTGAGCTGCTGCGCGAATCCCCCGAGATAGCGCTCAACCAACGGAGCGCTAAACAGGTCGAAGCCGGCGGGAACCGGGGTATGGGTGGTGAACACGTTGCCGGCCACGAGTGCCTGGCGTGCGGTGTGCGCGTCCACACTGTTCTTCACCATGAATTGCCGGATGCGCTCGGCGGACAGGAACGCCGCGTGCCCCTCGTTCATGTGGCACACGGTCGGCGCTATGCCGAGGGCCTGAAGGGCGCGCATGCCGCCGATCCCCAAGATCATCTCCTGGCGAATCCGCATCTCCTCGTCGCCGCCGTACAGCGTGTCGGTGATCCCCTGGTCGGTCGAGGCGTTCTCCAGCACGTTGGAATCGAGAAGGTACAGCGGCACCCGGCCCACCTCGGCGCGCCACACCTGGCACGTGACCACGCGGTCCGGCATCTGGACCTCGATGCGGATGGGCTGCTGGTCGTCGCCGCGCACCAACACCAACGGCATGCTGTAGAAGTCGTATTGGGGGTAGTGCTCCTGTTGCCACCCGTCCGGGCTCAGATACTGCTGGAAGTAGCCGCGGGAGTACAGCAGGCCCACGCCCACCAGCGGCAGCCCGAGGTCGCTGGCCGCTTTGAGGTGGTCCCCAGCGAGCACGCCCAAGCCCCCCGAATAGATCGGCAGGCCCTCGGACACGCCGAACTCCGCGCAGAAGTAGGCGATCAGCGTTTCTTCCCGCTTACCGGGGAAGGCGGTGTCGAACCACGTCCCTGCCGCGAGGTAGGCGTCGAGATCGGTGACGCACAACTCGAGTTGGGCCAGAAACGCGCGATCGTGGCTCAGTCGCTTCAGCTGGTCCTTGGTGAGCACGGACAGCAGGCGCACGGGATTGTACGCCGATTGGTCCCACAGGGTCTTATCGATCGAACGGAACAGCTCGCGTGTGGGGTGATGCCATGTCCATCGGAAGTTGTGGGCCAATCGCTTCAAGTCGGCGAGCGCCGTGGGAAGGTCGGATACGACCTCGAACGAGTGGACCGATTTGGGGTGTTTCAACAATACGAACTTCCTTGCGCCGCATGCGCTCCTGGTGCGCAGTGCGGATAGGCGGACATCAGCCAACCGCAATTATCGGTGGATCTCGTAAAAATACCTACCCAACCCGCCACAGGGTCTTTTCGGGTAGAAACAACGGCGAGCCGGCATGCTGAATATCACCGAGATCAACGTGTACTACGGAGCGATTCACGCTCTCAAGGACGTGTCCGTCAACGTCGAGGCCGGGGAGATCGTGTCGATCATCGGGTCAAACGGCGCGGGCAAGAGCACCCTCCTAAGGACCATCAGCGGGTTGTTGCGCTCGCGGACGGGCGAGATCACGTTCGAGGACAACCCGATCCACAACGTGCCGGCACACGAGATCGTGCGCATGGGCATCGGCCATTCGCCGGAGGGACGCCGCATCTTCACCAACATGACCGTGTTCGAGAACCTCCAACTGGGGGCGATCACGCGCAAGGACAAGGAGATCGCATCCGACTACGACATGGTGATGGAGCGCTTCCCCCGCCTCAAGGAGCGCATGAAGCAGGATGCCGGCACTCTCAGTGGTGGTGAGCAGCAGATGTTGGCAATCGGGCGTGCGCTGATGT
This sequence comes from uncultured Fimbriimonadaceae bacterium, assembly GCA_964370995.1. Lineage (GTDB taxonomy): Bacteria > Armatimonadota > Fimbriimonadia > Fimbriimonadales > Fimbriimonadaceae > JAMLGR01. The sequence goes on from CAYJMZ010000102.1 coordinate 7,036, forward strand.
CGCGCCCTCGCCTGCTGCTGCTCGACGAGCCGAGTCTGGGCCTCGCGCCGAACCTCGTGTCCGACATTTTTAGGATCATCCTCGAGATCAACAAGGACGGCGTCACCGTGCTGCTGGTGGAACAGAACGCGCACCGCGCCCTGGAGATCGCCAACCGGGCGTACGTGCTGGAAACAGGGTCGATCGTGCTGGCCGACACCGGCAAGAACCTGCTCACGAACCCCAAAGTCAAGGAAGCTTATCTGGGAGGCTGACGTGGCGCGCGCACTCTCCACCCTGCGTTTCGTCCCCCTGGACGCGTCCCACATCGCGCACCTGCTGGCCATCGAGGCCGAGGCGAACTCCGCGCCGTGGTCGGAGCGCAGCTTCCAGAACGAACTCAACCACCCCCACGGGCAGTTCCTCGTGGGGGTGCTCGAAGGCGAGGTGATCGCCTACGGCGGAATCTGGCTGTTGGTGGACGAGGCCCATGTCACGACGGTGGCGGTACGCGCCGACAAGCGCCGGCTCGGCATCGGGCGCCGGCTGGTCGTCGAGCTGATTCGGATCGCCCGCGAGCGCGGCATGGTGTGCGCCACGCTCGAAGTTCGGTCCGGGAACACGGCGGCGATCGAGCTGTACCAGGCACTCGGGTTCACCATCGCCGCGCGCCGAAAAGGCTACTACCCCGACAACAGGGAGGACGCCCTGGTGATGTGGCGCCACGGCCTCCAGGACGGGAACCCGCACCCGTGACCGCGATCGACATCCCCTTGTTCGACGGCCCCGTGCTCGGCATCGAGACGTCCTGCGACGAGACTAGCGCGGCGGTCTTGTGCGGGCGCGAGGTTCGCTCGAACATCGTGTCGAGCCAGGTGGCACTCCACGAGCGCTGGGGCGGGGTGGTGCCCGAAGCCGCGGCTCGCGCGCATGTCGAGGCGATCCTGCCGGTGATCCGGGAGGCTCTCGAGGCCTCGGGCGTCCTCCTGGGGGCCGTGCGGGGGATCGCCGTGACCAACCGCCCCGGGCTGGTGGGGGCGCTGTCCGTGGGGCTCACCGCGGCCAAGGCGCTGGCGTTCGCCCTGCAAGTGCCCCTGGTCGGAGTGCACCACCTCGAAGGGCATCTGCTCTCGCCGGTTCTGTCGCACGCCGCGCTTCCCTTTCCCCATGTGGGGCTAGTGGTGTCGGGCGGGCACACCGAGCTGGTGCGCGTGGAGGGGCCGGGCGAGTACGCGATTCTCGGCGAGACGCGGGACGACGCGGCGGGAGAGGCGTTCGACAAGGGCGCCCGGCTGATGGGACTGGGCTATCCGGGCGGGTTCGCAGTTCAGGTGGCCGCCCGCACTGGCGACCCGTCGCGCTACCCCCTTCCGCGCGCGCTCAAGGGCGACACCCTCGAGTTCTCGTTCAGCGGGCTGAAGACCGCCGTGCTGCGACTCGTCGAGCGCGAGGGGGAGGCCCTGCGCGTGCCGGACGCCGCAGCCGCGCTGCAGGCCGCCATCGTGGATGTGCTGGTGCAGCGGGCGATTCGGGCTCTGCGGCGCACGGGCTTCGAGACCCTCACCCTGGTCGGAGGCGTGGCGGCCAACGAGTCCCTGCGCGCGCGTTTGGCCGCAGAGTGCGCGCGCGAGGGGGCGCACTTCGCGACTCCACCGGCGGAGTACTGCACCGACAACGCCGCCATGATCGCCCTCGCCGGCTCCATCCGCCTCGCACGCGGCGAGCGCGACCACGCGGACATCGAGCCCCTCCCGAACGCGCCGCTGCCGTAAGAGGTGGTTTGTGGTTGTTTCACGCAAAGGCGCAAAGGTCGCGAAGTCCGGATCCTCGAACGGTGAGCCCAGCATCCCTCCCCTTCGCGCTCTTTGCGCCTTTGCGTGAATCAAACCAACACAGCCACCAGACCTACCGACGAGGGTGCGCCGCGCGGTACCGGCGCTTCACTTCCTCGAGGTCGAGTTGCGTGTACACCTGCGTGGTGGCG
>CAYJMZ010000103.1:0-3802 GCA_964370995.1 uncultured Fimbriimonadaceae bacterium
CCTCGGTGCTCGCGCGACGGATTGCGGCCACCGAACCGAAGGTGCGCAGAAGCAACCGCTTGCGGCGCGGGCCTACGCCTGGCACCTCTTCGAGCGCCGAGCCTGTGAACCGCTTGTCGCGCACCTTGCGGTGGTAGCTCAGGGCGAAGCGGTGCGCCTCGTCGCGGAGCCGCCGCAGGAGCAGCAGCCCGTGCGAATTCAGGGGCAGATCGATCGCGCGGAACCCGTAGCGGCCCGCATCGGCACCCCCGAACGCGTACTCCACCACCCCGCCGTCGTCCACCAGCACGCGCTCGTGGGGCTCGGCATCTTCGATGGGAATCGGTAGAAACAACACCTCCATGCGCTTCGCGAGGCCCACCATCGGCACGGTCAACCCAAGGTCGTCACGCGCCTTGAGTGCCGCGGAGAGCTGGCCCTTGCCGCCGTCGATCAGCACGAGGTCGGGCAGGGCTTGGAACTTGGAATCGCCGTCGAGATACGCGCGGAACCGCCGGAGCAGCACCTCGTGCATCATCGCGAAGTCGTTGGGGCTCTCGGGGTGGTAGCGCACCTTGAAGCGCCGGTATTCGGCCTTCACGGGCTCTCCCTTCACCACCACTACCATCGACCCCACCGGCGAGGTGCCCTGGATGTTCGAGATGTCGTAGCCTTCGACGCGTTCGGGGGGCGCCGGCAGGTCGAGCGCCTCCTGGAGCTGCACCATCGCCAGCTCGGCCCACGCCTCGCGCCGCTCCACCTCCTCGCTGAAGGTGGCCAGGGCCTGCTCGGCGTTGTCCGCGGCGAGTTCGACCAGCCTGAGTCGCGCCCCGCCGCGCGGCACCTCGAGCCTGACCGCGGCCTTGCGCTTCAAGCGAAGCCACTGCTCCACGATCGCGCGCTCCTCGATCTCGACGGGCAGCAGCACCTCGCGCGGCACGTCGGGCGCGTCCGCGTAGTACTGCTTGACGAACTCCTGCACCGCCTCGCCCGGCGCGACGTCGGTTGCCCCGTCGAGATAGAACTGCCGCTGGCCGATCAGCTTCCCGCCGCGCACGTACAGCATCTGGATCGCAGAACCGCGCTCGTCCTTGACCACCGCGATCACGTCCTGATCGATCTGGTTGGTGTTCAGCACCTTTTGGCGTTGGAGCACGGACTCGAGGGACTGGATCTGGTCCCGCACCTTCGCGGCGCGCTCAAAGTCGAGCGTGTCGGACGCCTCGGCCATCTCCGACTGCATCGACTTGATGAGCCCCTCCTCCTTTCCGGAGAGGAATTGGTCCACCTTGCGCACGACGCCCTTGTACACATCGCGGTCTGCCAGCCCGGCGCAGGGGGCGAAGCATTGGCCAATGTGGTGGTACAGGCACGGCCTCTGCTCGTTGCGCCCGCTCCAACTCTTGCCGCAGGGAATGAGCGGGAACACCTTGTGCAGCAGCTGCAGGGTGTCGCGCACGGCCCACGCGCTGGTGTAGGGGCCGAAGTAGCGCGCGCCGTCCTTGCGCACGCGCCGGGTGAACAGCACACGCGGGAACGCCTCGTTGGTGATCGTGATGTACGGGTAGCTCTTGTCGTCGCGCAGGCGGACGTTGTACGGGGGACGGTACCGCTTGATGAGGTTGCACTCGAGCACGAGGGCCTCGAGCTCGGAGCCCACGAGCAGGGTCTCAAGGTCGCACACGCGGGCCACCATGCGCGCGATGCGGGTGCTGTGGCGCGTGGACGCCTGGAAGTAGCTGCGCACCCGGTTCTTCAGCACGAGCGCCTTGCCGACGTACAGCACCTCGCCGGCGGCGTCCCGGAACACATAGCAGCCGGGTTGGGCGGGAAGGGCCCTAAGCTTCTTGGTCAGCGCGTCTGGGAGTTTCGTCGGCATCGTCTTCCGCCGGTCGGAGCGCGCCCCTGCAAGATTTCAGATGCGGTGACCCTCGGGGCGTTTCGAGCGTACTCCCTAGTATGAAGCTGAGAATCGCAAACTTGGTTGTGTCTTCCGCTTTGGCGCTCGGTGGCGTTCTGTTGACGGTGAGCGCCGCGGCCCACGGCCCCCTCGCAACCGGCACGAAAGCTCCGAATTTCTCGGCCAAAGGCAGCGACGGCAAGACCCACACGCTGGCCAGCCTCACGAAGGGCGGCCCGATCGTGCTGTACTTCATCAGCTCCACGTGCCCGGTCAACGCCGAGGCGGCGAAGTACTACAACCGGATCGCCTCGGCCTACGGCGCCAAGGCTCGCCTCGTGGGCGTGATCGACGAGGACGCAGCCGGGGCGAAGGCGTGGGCCAAGCAGTTCAAGCCCACGTACCGGTTGCTGTACGACCCGCAGCTCAAGATCATCAACGCGTACAAGGCCGAGGCTTCGCCGTGGGCCGTGGGCGTGGACAAGGGCCAGATCACCAAGACGTGGGACGGTTACTCGACGAAATACCTCAAGGAGCTAAACGCGTCGATCGCCAAAGCCGCCAAGACCGCACCCAAGAAGATCGACCTCAAGGGAACGCCCGTCGATCCGGCCTTTGGGTGAGCCTTCTAGACTCGGTTTCCCGGTCGGGGAACCTAGAGAGCGCACGAAGGGCCGGCCTCGAGTCCGGGGCCGGCCCTACGTTCAACCAGCAGCAGGCCTTATTTGCCGTCCTTTGCGGCAGCATCCTTCTCGGCCTTCTCCGCGGCGGCTTTGTCTCCGTTGGCGCCCCATTCGTTGGCGGCCTTGTCGCGCAGCTTCGCGGCATCCTCGAGTTTCTTGGCCAGGTCGTCCTGCCCATTCTCCCGCGCCTTCGCGGCGGCCTCCCAGTCCTGGCTCGCCTTGTGTGCGTTCGCCGCTGCGTTTCGCTTCTGCTGGGCGCGTTCGGCGTTCGTGTCGTCCTTGGCCGAGCGGTTCCAATCATCGCGGTCCCGAGCAGAGGCACCGGCGTTCTTTCGATCCTGCTCAGCCTTCTGGGACGCTGCGGCGACCGTGGCCATCACCGAGTACGAACCCAATCGTAGAGGCACGATTTCGATCGACACCACGTTGTTCGCTCCGCCCGCCGACTGGCGCAGCCCTTTTCCAGGGACTTCGGCCGAATCGCCCATGGGGTCCTGGATCATGACCCTTACAGGCTGGTCGGTGCCCACGATCCTGAGGTTGCGCCTCGCCTTCTGGCCGATCGTCATCGTGCTGGGCGCGGGATCCCACTGGAGATTCACGCTGGTCATCGTCACCGGATCGCTCTCCTGGCCGTTTGCCCGAACACGCACATCGGTATCGCCCGTGGACACGCCCCCGGGCATCACGACGGTGAGCGAGACCGGCGAGGAGGCCAGCACGGTCGCCGGGCGCCCACCGATCGTCACGAGGTTGCCTCCAGCCAACGGATCGAACTGCTGCCCGTTCAGGGTGATCACGTCGCCCGGCGCGGCAAACGGCGAGGCACTGTTCACCTGCGGCTTGCCCGATCCTCCGTGGGACGCGAGGGCAGCCACGGCGAGGGCGCCAACCACCACGTCTCCGGCACGGATGTGAAGGGTCTTGGCCTCGGCCGGCACCACGATGCCCCACAACTCGCCCTCGATATGGCGGGCCTGGACGACGGTCCCGTCGCCCGTTGTCACCACGACGTTGCCCGCATCGGCGGAGGTGGAGAACGTCAGGCTCTGTCCGGGCACGAACGCATCCGGAGCCGCGACGACCATGCCCTGCAGCAGCGAGCCCTCCGGGCCTGGAATCTGCGGGTCCTTGGTCACGGGCTTGCCTTTCTTGTCGTACTCCGTGGTCTTGACGGGCTTGCCGTTTTTGAACTCGGTGACCGTCCGAGTCCCGTCGGGGTGCTCCACGACTTCGACGT
>CAYJMZ010000103.1:3812-8990 GCA_964370995.1 uncultured Fimbriimonadaceae bacterium
GCCGTTGGCCGTATCGTCGGTGATGTCGCGCGCCGTCACCACGCCCTTGGTCCCGTCGATCACCCACGGATTGTGATCGGAATCGCGCTTCTGGTGGTCGGTGTCGCCGATGGTGCCGTCGCTCGCCTTCTTGCGGTCGGGCGCCATCCTGTCGACCTGCTCGAGGAGCCGCATCAGGGACTCGGCGACGCGCCAGCCGCTCACCTCCTGTGTCAGGACGGCGCCCGTCTCGGTCTTCTTCTTCGGCTTTCCGTCGTCGTAGAACTCGGTCTCGCTCGTCTTGCGTCCGGACTTGTCGTACTCGGTCTTCTTGACCGGCTTGCCGTCCTTGTAGTCCGTGCTGGACTTGACCTTCTTGCCGTCGGGGGTGACTTCGTCGACCTTCTTCGGGCTTCCGTCCGGGTTGAACTCGGATTTCGTGCGCTTGGTCTCGCCCTTTCCGTTGACTTCGGTCTTGTCCTCGGTGGTCTTCACCCCGCCCGATTTCTTGCCGGTCGCGGTGGACTTCGTCTTGAGGTCATCGTCGACGACGTCCTCGCGGTACCCGCCGTTTTTGTCGGTCGTCTCGGTGCTCTTGCGAACGGGTTTACCGTTCTTGCTGTCGGTCTGCTCGACCTTCTTCGTGCCGTTCTTGTCGGTCGTCGTTTCGGTGGTCTTGCCCGTCGTGGAGCCGTCGTCGTTGAACTTCGTGTCCTTCTCGGTGGTCTTGCCGGTCTTGTCGCGCTCGAGCGAGGACTCGCTTGTCTTCTTGCCGTCCTTGTCGACGGTGGACTTGGTCTCCTTGGCGACCCGGCCGTCCTTGTCCATCGTGGTCTCGGTGGTGGTCTTCGACCCGTCGGGGTTGGTGGTTTCCCGCTTGGTGGTCTTGCCGTCGCCCTGTTTAAAGGTCGCGCCGGTCAGGGGTGGCTCCTGGGAGTTGGCGAAGGCCGTCGGCCCCGCTAGGACGAAAGCTGCGGCAGCTAAGGCCGCGACTCGGACGATTGTTTTGTTCATTTGTATCCTCCCCGCCCCGGTTCGGGGGCCCTTCCGTTCCGCGGGGCGGATAATCTAGTTGTATGAGAATGTCCTAGCGACCGGAATGTTCCAGGAAATCCTCTGGGGAACCTGAAGAGGGCAAATGGGGTTCTGTGTTGCTAACGCTCTGATCCTAGTCTTCTGCAGCGGGAAGACTTTTCCTCGGGTCGAGGATTCGCTCGATCTGCCGTTTGCAGTCCTGCAGGTGCAGGATCGTCGCCTTGTCCGCGACCTTCGGCAGGGCCCGATTGATTGTGGACACGAGGCCAGAGAGCGCCCAGAATGCGGCCCCGCGAAGCTCGGTCGTGGTGCCCGTGTCGGGTGCGAGTTTGCCCCGATAGACCTCGATGTACGCGCGCTGGAGGCTGCGGCGGTACCCGTCGATCGCAGGAGCAGGGGTGAGAAGTTCCTTCCAGATCCCGTTCTGCACGTCGGCGACCAACTCCGTGAGGGTGTACGCCTTGTCCCCGTTCGCCGCTACGTTGTCCGATAGACGCTTCACTCGAGCGTCGCTGAGCAGGCTGGACAGCAACTGCGTCTGGCTGGCCAGCACCCCATCGCCCGCCCCTGACGCCATGATCTTGTTGATGATCTCCGGATTGAGCAGGCTCGTCGGAGTCGTGAACGCATTCTCCAACAGGAACGCCACGGCGGCTGCCTGGCGCGCCTTCGGCACCTGCGCGAACACGTCGCCTCCACGACCCGAGTGGTAGTCGGTCTCCACCACTCCACCAACGAGGCGGGCGACGTGGTTCAACTCGGTCTGCCGCTGGCCCACGACCCGGCCATACACCTCGGCGAGGAACGCATAATCCTCGCCGGCGACCGTCGATGCCGACACGAGATACCCCGCGATACGATCGATGTTCTTCAGCCCGAGGCGGGTCGCTTCGATCGGATCGGAACCGAGGTCTTCGCTCTGCTCCGACGGGTCCTCCGAGCGGCCGCCGCCAAAGCGGAGCATCGGGTCCTCGACTTGGCGAGCGGCGATCCGGTCCAACTCCGCCTTCTGTTGATCGGCCGACCCTGCGATCGGCTTGTAGCCCCATTCGATCGCGAAGGAGTCGTACGGCCCGATTTTGGGGATCAGGCCCGCGCCGTCGCCGGGTTGCGCGATGTAGTTGAACCGCCCGTAGTCCATGATCGACGCCTCGGTGCCGTACACGTCCGTGAACTTGGGGTCGCGCAATTGAGCGATCGAATACGACGAAGACGCCTTGAAGTTGTGCTGAAGCCCAAGGGTGTGGCCTACCTCGTGGGCGACGACGTACTCGAGAATCTTGCCCGTCAGATCATCGGGCAGGGGCAGTTTCTGGGCGCGTGCATCGTTGGGCGACGCCTGCACGAAGTACCACATCTGCGCGAGCTTGAGCACGTTGTGCCACACGATGATGTGCGCCGAGATCGTCTCGCCGCTGCGCGGGTCCTGAACGCTCGGGCCCATCGCGTTCTCGGTGGCCGTCGGCGCCCATCGGATCACGGAGTAGCGGGCGTCCTCGGGGTCCCAGTTCGGGTCCTCTTGCAAGCTCGGCGCATCCCGCGCCACGATCGCATTGGCAAACCCCGCCTTCTCGAACGCCTTGCGCCACAGCTCGACTCCGCTGCGCATGAACGGGCGCCATTTCTCGGGCACCTCGCGGCTGATGTAGAACACGATCGGCTTGACCGGCTCGCTGATCCCCTCGCCCGACTGGCTCTTTTCCAATCGGAATCGGGAGATGTACCGCTTGTCCATCACTCGGTTCTCGGGGGCGCCGAACTCCTGGAATCCCGTGCCGAAATACCCCACGCGCGAGTCCGCCAGTCGCGGCTGCATGGGGTCGTCGGGCAACTGCACCATGCTGTAGTGCACGAGCACGGTTGCGCTGGATGCGCCGCTACCGCGCGGGGGGCCGAACGGGGAAGGAGGTCCCGCGGGCGCGGAGTTGAACGTGAGGAGCACACGGGTCTCGATGTTCGTTGGGAACGGCTTGACCGAGTCCACGTAGGACCGGCTCGCGTCCACGCCGGATCCGTTGACCGCGCGTTTCGCAGAAAACTCTGCGGGGTCGCTCAAGATGAACTTGCCCACGTCGATGACCGCTGACTTGCCTTCGCCCTCCGCCTCGACGTCGAACGCCTGGAGGATGGGTTCGACAGACGCGGCCTCCACCCCAGTCTTGATCGCACCGTCGCCCACGGCGCGAATCGTGAAGTTCACCAGGCGGAGGTACACCTTGTTGCCGCGCCGGGTCCATCGGACGACCCTGTCGCCCAATTGGGTCCCGCCATACCCACCCACGGGCGTCTCGGCAGCCTCGGTGGTCCACAGCATCACTTTGCCGAGGGCCTTCTCGGGAATCTCGAACAGCACCTTCTCGCCGATTCGGTGCACGTCGAACAACCCGCTCTCCGATTTGGCGTCGGCGGTCACGACGTCCTTGTACGCCTTGAGTTCGCCCGGTTTGGGAGCTTGTTTCTGCTCTTTGGGCGGCTCTTTCCCCTGTGCCGGCGGATCGGGCGGGGGAGACGTCTGGCTCCAAGCGGCGGATACGGCGACAAGCACCGCAAGCGGCAAGTAGCCGCGCAATCGAAACATCATGTGGGTGGTCCTCCGGAACCGATTCTAGACGTTACCGGGGGTGCCGCGCAATCACCCGCGTCGGGGCAGGTCGATCCGGATCCCCAGCATTTTCACCAGCAAGGCCCGATCCTGCTTCGATTGCGCCCCCAGGAACCCCGCGAAAGACTTCCAGACCGCCTTGTTCATCTTGGCCTGAACCTTGGCGAGCAGAGACTTCTCCTTCCACGCCGTAGCGGGTTTGCCCTTGACGGGCGCGACCGAGCCCGCTGCCGACAGACCGCTGCGGACGATCCGCCGCCCGACGCTCGAGCCACGCACGAGGATCATCCGGGCCGACGGCTGCTGGTTTGCGGGAAGAGCTGCAATCACCTCCTCGGTCCGATCGGCGGGCAGCACCGGTTTTTGGGCGAACGCAGAGCCCGCGTACAGGAGGCACATGAAGGCAACGAGGATCCGAAGCATGGATGGTGTCATTATGGACGCCTGATGGCCCCCTTGGGAATGAACCGCTGATGGGCGCAGATGGACACAGATGAGACCGGATCTGCACCATCTGCGGTTCATTCCGGACGTGCATAGCCTACAATGGCCTCATGCTGAAACGATGCTGCCTTGCCGCGGCGCTGGTGCTTTGCGCTGTCGCCGCGTTCGCACAGGACGCTCCCAAGCCGGTGAACACGCTCCTCGCCAATGCCAAGGCCGAGGCGCGCGCGCACCACAAGAGCGTGTTTGTGATCTTCCACGCCTCCTGGTGAGGGTGGTGCAAACGGCTGGATGCCGTTTTGAACCACGACGATTTCAAGAAGTTCTTCGCGACGCACTACGCGATCGTTCGCGTGGACACCATGGAGAACGGCGACAAGAAGGCCCTCGAGAACCCGGGCGGTCCGGCCCTGATGGCAGAGCTGAAGGGCGCAAAGGCGGGTCTCCCGTTCTTCGCCATGCTCGACGAAAAGGGCAAGATGGTGGTCAACTCCATCCGCGAAGGCGAGAAGGCCGGCAACATTGGGCATCCAATGACGCCCGAAGAGGTCGCGCACTTCATGGGAATGATCAAGAAGACCGCCCCCCGCGCCACCAAGGCCGAACTCGACAAGCTGGAGACGTTCCTCCTGGCGCAGAAAAGGGGAGGATAGACACAACAGGCCCCTCAGTTGCCGATGCGCGGGGAGCGGTACACACCGCCAAGAACCGCCCCCTGCGGCGGCACCCATTGGGACACCAAATCTCTCGCCTCAACCATCGCGAACACCAGGGGATACTTGCCCTTCGGCGCCAAGAGCGTGCACTTGGACTCGATCGACGAGCCCCAAGCTTGCGCCTCGCCGTACGCGCGGAACCGCACGACCTTCCCCGACGCCGCGTTCACTTCGAATTCGCCATGGAGAGAGCCTTCGAGACCGCGGTCCCCCGACTCGTTGAGCTGGGCAAACGTGCCCTCGAACGCAAAGCGCTGCACCGCCCCCCCACCGCCGACTCGATGCACGGTGAACACCGCACGCCGAACCTCGTTCTCGCGCCACATGTCGGGCTCTCCGCGGACGTTGTCGATCAGATGGAACCGCGCCAACCTCGCCGTGAGGGTGCTTGGCAACGGGTGG
>CAYJMZ010000104.1:0-8946 GCA_964370995.1 uncultured Fimbriimonadaceae bacterium
CGGGGCCTCCCGCCGGAATCCGCGAGACGCGGAAGCCACCTTGGCCGGAATCCGCGAGACCGCCGGGGCGTCCCGCCGATTCCGGGGTCCGCCGGGGCCTCCCGCCGGAATCCGCGAGACGCGGAAGCCACCTTGGCCGGAATCCGCGAGACCGCCGGGGCGTCCCGCCGATTCCGGGGTCCGCCGGGGCCTCCCGCCGGAATCCGCGAGACGCGGAAGCCACCTTGGCCGGAATCCGCTCTCATGAGGCGTGCCTACAGCTCGTCGTAGGACTTCAGGCGGTCGCGTCGACGGGCGAGCTCGCTGGCGTAGCGGACACCCAAGGTGCTTGCGTTCTCTCGCGCCCACTCGTGAGCTTCATGCCTCGACAGCTGAACCTGCCGAGGCATGAGGGGGTAGGGGCAGACTCTTATTTATTGGACTGGATCGCTGCTAGCTCCAGACCACGTCGGCGAACTCGTCCCGATCAATCCCGTACAGCACGGTGCCTTGTTCGGGCCCGGCACCAAGAGGGCGCATGCCGCAATTGCGCATCACGCCCAGGGAACCCAGGTTGTCCAGGAGCGCCGCCGCGGTAACGCTGCGCACCTCCGGGAAGCTGAACGCATGCGCCACCAGCCCCCGCGCGGCCTCCGAGCCCATCCCCTGGCGGTGCCGATCCGTCACGATCCCGTAACCAATCTCCACGCATCCATCCGCGTTTGCGGAACCCTTGTAGCCCGCCGTGCCCACGAGGAGGGGGCTCTGAGTATCCTCCAAGATCACATAGAACAGGAGCCACCCCAGCATCTCGGGCCGGGCCTGAAGGCACGAGATCAGCCAGCGCGTGGCGTCGTCGTCGTACAGGTCGGGCGGCCAACTGTCCGGCACCGCCACGCCCAAGGCCTGGCCAAGTGCGCCAAGGCCCTGCCGCTCAAATTCGAGCAGTTCCAAGGTAGCCGGAACGATGCGCAGGCGAGACGTTCGGATTTCGGACACGCGCTGAGCATGGCAGATGCCGAGCTATTTCGGGTCGAGCAAGATGCCCGTGATGTCGATGGACCGAGATCGGGACACGCCCACGGCAAACGAGTGGACGAAGTCAGGCTTGACCGACAAGGAGTACAACACCTGGCCCGAGGAATTCCACATGGACTGCATCGCCGTAGACCTGTATCCGAAGAACGGCTTCCCGCTTCGCATCTGCGCATCCATTTCCGCTTGAAAGGACGCTTGATCTTGGGGCACGCCCTTCGCGTCGACGTGTTGAATAGACTGACCTTGCTTGTCGAGCGGCGTAAGGTTGAATTGGGCAGGGCGCGATGTGCCTTGCTTGACCTCCACCTCGACAGTCCAAGAAACGCCCTGCGCGCGTGGCATCCCCGAGCTCCTCATGTCTTCCTCTGACGCCTTTCGGATCGCCCGAATCTTTATGGAAACTCCATCCACGCTCAGCGCAGCGCCCACTTTGGCGGCGAGCCTCTCGGTCACCAGGGACTGGTCGGTCAACCGCACTCTGGCGGACACGGACTTGTTCGCCGGCTTGGCGGACACGAAGTAGCCTTGGTATCGGGGCTGCCCAGGTTCCCGCGCCGACGTGTACTCTTCTTCCATCATCAGCGAACCACCACCGCCGCCATCCGCGGAAGGGTCTCCAATTCCTTCCACCATCATGTAGGAACGGTTCGAATCCGAGGTTCTCGTCGTCCGCATCACCACAAGCCGGTTCTTGGCCTTGTACCGCATGCGGATGGCCTGATTCATCCCAAAGCGGGTGTCGAGGAGGGCCTTTTCCACCCTTTCCCGGATGTCCGGTGCCGCCGCGCCGCGCGCATCCCAACACCGCACGCTGTCCTCGGTGACCATGCACGCCCCGGCAACCTCCAGCGTCGTGCCGCCGGCCGTGTACTTGAGTGCGCGACTCTCCTCGGCGGGGGGCCGCGATGGTCGTTCATACGCCGAAGGCCTCGGCGATCTCGGCGACACGCCGGGCTTGGTGGGTTCTACGCGTACGGTCGACGGGTCGGTTGGCGCGGCTGACGGCTTCGCTCCCACACGGGGCGCATCCACCACGGGTGGCTGGACTGAGGCGGGCGGAGACGCTGGCGCTACCGGTTCAGCGCGCACGACACGCTTGCCCGACCCGCAACCAACCGCCACCACCGCCACGGCCAAACAGGAAACAAGAACCCTACGCTTCATAAGTCCATTATACTCGCGTACGTCCGATTGTTCGACTCCATTTCTCGGCAGCCATCCTCGAAACGACAGCCTCGTTCCTTGCCGTCGTGCGAAGATTCTCGAGCGCCTTCGTAGCCGCGATCGTCCCTCACCGTTTCGGAGGCTGTCGTTCGGTTGCGGCTCTCTGCTCTGTGCAAGAGTCTGGCGGGTTCATTCAAGATCACCCGTTGGAACCTGGGAGCCCGACCGTTTCCTGGGCGATTGCCGGGTTGGACCAAACGGAGCCTCAATCCTCAATCCTCAGCACAACGTTCAGCTCCAGGGGCCACACGGGGGTGCGGTAGCGCTCCAACGGCGGCGGACCGCACGATGCGCCGCCTAGGCCCATCACGAACGCGTCGAGGCACACCACGAGGTCCTCGCGCGGCACGGGTCGTGCGAAGCGCGGGGGCTCTCCGCCTAGGTGTCGGGCGGCCTCCAGTTCTTCAGGAAGGAACCGCGACACCGTCATGCTGAAGGGGCCCTCCAACCGGACCCCGGCACCCGAGGGGTCCGTCAGAGTCGCCCATCGGACCGACTCGCGGTTGCCGTTGTCCTGCGGCCGCACGTAGAACTCGCCCGCCTCGTCCACCGAGCACCGCCACACACCGAACTCGGCGGACAATAAGCGGTCGGGATAGTTCTCGTGCGGGCCCCGGCCGTAGTACTCCAGCCTGTCCAGAGCCGCCGACGCGTGCAGACGCAGGCCCACCTTGGGCAGCGGCGGCAACTCGCCGATGGGCTCGAACACGTGCCGCATGGCGATCGTGCCGTCGCCCGTCACGTCGTACGCGGCCCTATGGCGAAGCCCCCCGCCCTCGGCACCCGTCGCCTCGACCACGATGCGCACCGACACCCGGTCCTTCGCCGCAGTCCATTCCCAGACGGTCACGCGGCGCTCGGCTTCGGCCAACCCCGATGCGTCGAACGCCTCGCGCAGCCACTTGTCGTTGTCGGTCCAAGCGCGCCGGACATTGAGGCACGGTCCCTCGTGGAGCGTTGCCAAACCGCCGTGTTGGTAGTCGCGAAACGTCGGCCCTTGCCTGGGGAACGCCATGGACCATGTGTTGCCACGAAGGCGAAGGCCCGAGGCATCCTCCTCGAAGTCCGGCACTCCACCTGGGAAGGAACCGCAGATGGGCACAGACGAACGCAGATCAACACACAATTGGACTTTGGCGACGCAGTGACCCGCCTCTGCCCACGACGTGGCTTCCCGCAAATGTGCGCACACGTTGAGGAAGCGCTCGCCCTCCTGCGCGGGGACCGCGGGCATGGGCACCTCGACAACCTCCCCCGGAGCGGCGACGATGGGCCCGAACACGCCGTCCGACACGGGCACGCCATCGACCAACCACACCCACTTGAATTGATATATCTCTAAGTTGGATGCATCGAACTTGTTGTGAATCCGCAGACGATCCCCCGACAGGGCGAAGCCGACACGCTGGTACACGCGGGCGACCTCCAGCAATTTCGCGCTGATCTCACGGTCGGGCGGGATGAGCCCGTTGATGCAGAACGGGCCGTCGTTGGGAAAATCCCCAAAGTCGCCCCCGTAGCCGAAGAATTCCCGCCCGTCGGCATCGAGGCGGCGCAGGCCTTGGTCCACCCAATCCCAAATGCACGCCCCCATAAGGCGCGGGTGGCGCTCGATGACGTCCCAGTACTCCGCAAGATTGCCCACGGCGTTTCCCATCGCGTGGGCGTACTCGCACACGAAAAACGGCTTGTCGCTGACCTTCGCCCCCTCGGCGTCCAACCACTCGACGCGGGGGTACATGCACGAGTCCACGTCGGCCGTGGCATTGTCCCGCTCGTAGTGCGTAGGGCGCGTGGTGTCGAGCGCCTTCACAGCGTCCCGCACCGCTGCGAAGTTGCATCCCGGCCCGGCTTCGTTGCCGTAGGACCACATCACAACGCACGCGTGATTGCGGTCCCGAACGACCATCCGCTCGGCGCGGTCCACGTGCGCTGCCCGCCAGACGGGGTTGTTGCCGAGCGACTTCTCCAGCGAATAGCCCATGCCGTGGGACTCGATGTTCGCCTCGTCGATCACGTACAGCCCGTACTCGTCGCACAGCTCGTACCAGCGCGGGTCGTTGGGATAGTGGCTCGTGCGCACCGTGTCGACGTTGTGGCGCTTCATCAGCTCGATGTCCTGCCGCATGCGCGCCTCGGTCATCGTGCGCCCGAGATCGGGGTCGTGCTCGTGCCGGTTGACACCCCGCAATTTTACGGGGGACCCGTTGATCCAGAATCGCCCCTCCCGCACCTCGACGCGCCGGAATCCGAACCTCCTGGCTCGCCGGTCCACTACCTCACCATCCGCGTTTCGGAGCACGATCTCCACGTCGTACAGGCGCGGGTGCTCGGCCGACCATCGTTGGGGGGTTGCTACCGGGATGGTGAGGCAGGTGAACCCTTGCTTGGGCTCCACGCGGATGGAACTCCCAAGCCCCCCACGCTGCCTCATTCTTAGAGTGCGCGAACTCCCGGTTCGCGCTTTCCCGTGCGGCGGAGCCGCTCCGCGGTTTGGGAAAGCGCGAACTTCGTTAGCGCACTCTAAAATGGGGGCATCTGCAGCCTCCGACCTCCCAGACCCAAGCAGCGCCACCCCCACCGTGTGACCCGATGCGTCGCCCGCAACCTCGACCTGGGCGTGCAGCACCGCATCCTCGCCGTTCCAATCCGCCCACAGGAAGAAGTCGCGGATGTGCGTGGGCGCCGGCGAGAACAGGAACACGCTGCGGAAGATGCCCCCGAAGTGGAACATGTCCTGGTCCTCGAGGTAAGAGCCGTCGCTCCACTTCACGACCTCGACCGCCAGCACGTTCTCCCCATCCGCAAGATGCGGTGTCAGATCGAACTCAGCGGGGGTCTTCGAGTCCTTGCTGAAGCCCACGTAGCGGCCGTTCAGCCACACGGTGAACGCGGAGTAAACGCCGCCGAAGTGCAGGAACACCGGTCGGCCCGCCCACTCCGGCGGCACCTCGAACCGCAGCCGGTAGCAGCCGGTGGGGTTGTCATCCCTCGGCACTCGGGGCGGGTCGCAGACGAACGGGTACTGCACGTTGGTGTAGATGGGGATCCCGTGCCCCTCCATCTCCCAGCACGACGGCACCTCGATCGGACCCCACTTGGAGTCGTCAAACCCCTCGGCCTCGAAGCCTTGGGGTGCCGAAGCAGGATTGGGTGCCCATAGGAACTTCCACGGGCCGTCGAGGCGCACCACAAACGGGCTCTCCTCCGGCGCTCGCCCCGGCTCAGCAAACGGCCACGACGTGGCTCGCGGACTTTCGCGGTTGCGCCCGGTGACGGCGGGGTTCTCCCAATCCGGAGTAGACATGCCGCGAGGCTACCTTCGCCCAATGACCCAACACCCAACACCCAACACCGCCTTGGGGCTAGACTCAAAGCCAAGATGGTCGCCGCTCTCCTCACCGCCTCGCTCTTGCAGCAACCCGCGCTGCCGCCTCTGATTCCGATGCCCGCCAAGGTCGTGCGCGGGCTCGGCCACTTTGAGTTCGATGCGCGCACGCGGTTCTCCGCGGACGGGCAGGCCCGCAGGGTTGTGGAGCCGTTCCGCAAGGGTCTTGCCGCGGTCACCGGCTTCGAACTGCCCTACTCGAACGGAGATGGCGAGAACGTGGTGTCCCTGCGCCTCAGGCCCCAACTGGCGCACCTTGGCCGCGAGGGCTACGCCATGGAGGTCTCCTCCGCGCGGATTCGAATCGAAGCGCCGACCACGGCCGGCCTTCTGTACGCCACGGAGACCCTGCGGCAACTGCTTCCCACGGAGTTGGAATCTGACGGGCCCCACCCCCGCAGCACGCCGTGGCGCGTGGCCGCACTCGTCGTCGAGGACAGCCCGCGGTTTGAGTGGCGAGGCCTCCACCTCGACGTATCGCGCCATTTCTTTCCGGTCGCGTTCATCAAACGCACCCTGGACTCGATGGCGTTGCTCAAGCTCAACACGTTCCACTGGCACCTCGTGGACGACGGTGGATGGCGCATCCAGATCAAGAAGTATCCGCGGTTGACGCGCGTCGGCGCGTGGCGCAAAGCCATGCCGGAGATGTGGGCGCAAGGCAAGGTGGAGTTTCCCGAACCGGGAGACCGCTCGCCCCGCTACGGCGGTTTCTATACGCAAGGCGAGGTGCGCGAGGTGGTCGCCTACGCCGCGGAGCGCAACATCGTGATCGTGCCCGAGATCGAGATGCCGGGGCACAGCATGCCCGCAATGGCGGCGTACCCCGAAGTGTCCTGCGACTACTTCGCGCAGACCGCGTGGAAGATCGCCACGGGCATGCACCACCCCTCGAACTATTGCCCCGGCAAGGGCGGCACGTTCGTGTTCCTCCAGAACGTCCTTGACGAAATAATGCAACTTTTTCCATCAAAAATTATTCATATCGGAGGAGACGAGGTCAGCAAGCTTCAGTGGAACAAGTGCGCCTCTTGCGCCGCGCGGATGACCGCCGAGAAGTTGCCCGACGCCGACGCCCTCCAGAGCTGGTTTCTGCACCGCATCGAGAGCTACCTCAACGGCAAAGGCCGCTCGATGATGGGTTGGGATGAGATCCTGGAGGGCGGCCTCGCGCCCAACGCCGAGGTGATGTCCTGGCGCGGCGAGGATGGCGGTATCGCGGCCGCCAAAGCGGGGCACAGGGTCGTGATGACCCCCACGTCCCACTGCTACTTCGACCACGGCTACGACTCGATCTCGACTCGCAAGGCGTTCGAGTACGAGCCGATTCCGGCTGCACTCACCGAGGCCGAAGGCAAACTCGTGCGGGGCGCCCAGGCCAACGTGTGGACCGAATGGATGCCCACCGAAGAGAAGGTCGAGACGATGATTTTCCCGCGGCTGCTCGGCATGGCGGAGCGGTTGTGGTCGCCAGCCTCCGATCGCGATGCCGACGCGTTCTTGGCGCGCGCGGATGCGTTCCTCGGGCGCCTCGACGCGATGGGCCGCGCGTGCAACATGCCCCTTCCCCAACCCAGCGAGGCCGCGATGGTGCTGTCCGGCGGCGGGAGCCTCTCGTTCGCACCTTCGCCGACCCCGGGGGCCCTGGTTCGGTACGCCGTCGACGGGAGCGACCCCACCGTGGACTCGCCCGCGTTCGATGCCGCCATCGCGCTCACAGGGTCCGGCACCGTCGTGGCGGCGACGTTTGCGCCGAGCGGACGCCGCTCCGACTTCGTGCGGGTTCCCTACGTGACCGTTGCCCCGCGCGGGATCGATGGCCTGGTTTCCGGGCTTGAGCTCCGCCATGCCACGGGGACGTGGAGCGCCGTTCCCGACCTTCATCTCGAAGGCTTCCAACCCGTCGCCCGTGTTGACGGTTCCGCGTACGCGGGGGGCGACAACTACGCGCTCGAGTGGACCGGTTATGTGAGGATCCCCGTGGCGGGCCGCTACACGTTCTCGCTGGGCAGCGACGACGGCAGCGTGCTCTGGATCGCGGGCATGAAGGTCGTGGACAACGACGGCGTCCACGCGTATTGGGACAGAACGGGCACGCTCAGCCTCGATGCCGGGGTGTACGCGTTCAAGTTGGGGTTCTTCGAAGTCGGTGAAGCGGACCGGGTTTCGCTCGAAGTGCAAGCTCCCGGCGCGGTGCGCGGCCCGGTTCCCGCCGAGTGGTGGTTTCGCCCGGGGGGGCGTTCGTCCTTAGTCCTTAGTCGTTAGTCGTTTGTCGTTGGTCGCTTAGGATCGGACTGGTCTGTCTACGTGCGCCAGCTGGGGACACTCTCAGCCCCTCGAACGACACACGACAAACGACAAACGACAAACGACAAACGACAAACGACGTCTACAATAGAGTATGGAACCCAAGGTCAAGACGGGATGGGAGGGTGCCCTCTGGGGTTTTGGGGGCCTGCTCGTGGGTGGAGCGGTCGTGTTTCTGGCCCTGAACTCCCGCGATCAGGAGGCCCCCGTTGGGATGATGCGCAGGACCCCGCCGGCGGCCTCACCACCCGTGGCGCCCCCGGTTGTCCCCGATCAAACCCCCGCCACGCCCGTCCTCAAGGGTGATCCGACGCCAGCCGTACCCGCACCCACGCAACGACCCGGGCCCGAACTCGGCGGAACGTTGCCGTTTGTTACGCCCCCCCTGGGCGGAACCGCGCCGATGAAGGTCGACGTTCCCGAGACGGGAATCCGAGATCAAGAAGTACAACTTGCCAGGTTGAACGTATACACATCCGACGCTGCGAATGCTCGAGATGAGATTCTCGCCTACGCGCGTTCCAAGGGTGCGCAGGCGCGGATCTTCGTGGACTACGGCAACGCCGAGCGTGAACCCTCCGAGGGCTTGCTGGTGATGCTTCCCGACAAGGATGCGGAGGGCCTCGTCCAGTACGTGCAATCGAAGAACGGCAACGTGGCCGAACAGCGCTACCGCATTGCGCCCGCGGCACGACAGGCCCGCATTCAGGACGAGGCCCAGGCCGCGCTGTTCGCGCTCAAGGCGAAGCGCCAGAAGCTGCTTGTGAAGTACCTCGAAGACGCCGACCCGGTCAAAGAGGTCGAAGAGGCCATCGTGAAAGCCGCGGATGCGATCAAACGTCTCAGGATTTCCGACGAGCAGCAATCGTTGACCGCGGTCAAGGTCACCTTCGGCCCCCGCGGCTGAGCAGCGCTTGTGGTTTGTGGTTTGTGGGTTGTGGGTTGTAGTCGTCAGTCGTCAGTCGTCAGTCCCCTCACGTTTTCCTCACAAATTCACGTCACAGAACGGC
>CAYJMZ010000105.1:0-8810 GCA_964370995.1 uncultured Fimbriimonadaceae bacterium
GTGAACAGCGGGAGCTGTGCGATCGAAGCGATCGCCGTCGCGCCGTAGCCGTGCAAGAACCCGTTGTAGGCGTACGTGGTCGTACCCTTCTTCTTGCCGGCCACGACCGGAGTCGTGGTCTGGTAGTCCCAAGGCGCCATGCCGGGAGCGGCATAGATGTCGTTGTTCTTCGTGTACGGGAACATCGCGTTCAGGATGAACGGCCGGGAGTAGTCGACGCGCTCCGGAGGGGTGGGGGTGGAGGCCCAGTCGGCGGGAACGTACTTGCTGTAGTTGAAGCCGTGCTGGCCGGTCGCGGGATTGGAGCCGTGGCCGAGGGGCATCAGGTCGTCGTAGTCCCCGTTGTACATCGCGACGGCCGTACCCATTTGCTTGAGGTTGCTCAGGTCGGAAGTGGCCTTTGCGGCTTCCTTCGCCTGTGCGAACACGGGGAACAGGATCGCTGCCAGGATCGCGATGATCGCGATGACCACGAGCAGTTCGATGAGCGTAAATGCTTTTCGCATGAGTGCTATTTCTCCTCCTAAGAGAACTTATGGGACCGCCCACTATGCGAGCGGCCTAAACAAAGGTGGGTCGATCTTGCCATTCGACGTGCAGGTTATGGACAGATCAGCGCTGATCGAACCAAACACCGGCCCACCAACTTCATAGGACGGCGAATTCCAGCGAGACGTTCGTTCCACTAAGAAATCGCTTGATTCGCCCGTCGGCGGATTCGACACGGCGCAAAAAAAGGGCGGGGCCGGTGTTGCCACCGGCCCCGCTCGGGTCGTCCGAAGTTACGTCGTCAGCTTAGCCGCTGAAGTCGTAGTCGGGGCGGAAGAGCCACGCGTGGCAGCCGTTCCACCAGAAGTAGCCCGCATTGCCCAACTGGTCGTAGCCCGTCCAGGGGTCGACGCGCCAGTCCGTGTTGCCGGGCGACAGGGTCGCGCCGACGCGTCGGAACTTGGCGTGCGAGTCCGCGAACGTCCAGTTCTGGCCGCGCTTGTAGGTCCAGTAGGAGCTGGCAGCGCTGTCGAACTTGGTGTACATGTAGCCCCGGTTACCGTTGCCGGTGGCGCAACCCGTGTTGGTCGCCGGGAGGTAGAAGCAGCCGCCGCCGTTGGTGGGGCAGTCGAGGGCCGGGTTGGCAAAGCCAACGCCGACGCCCACGCGGTTGCCGTTCGCTTCGGTGAACAGCGGGAGCTGTGCGATCGAAGCGATCGCCGTCGCGCCGTAGCCGTGCAAGAACCCGTTGTAGGCGTACGTGGTCGTACCCTTCTTCTTGCCGGCCACGACCGGAGTCGTGGTCTGGTAGTCCCAAGGCGCCATGCCGGGAGCGGCATAGATGTCGTTGTTCTTGGTGTACGGGAAGGCCGCGTTCAGCATGAACGTCTTCGAGTAATCCACACGCTCTGGCGGAGTGGGCGTCGTTGCCCAGTCGGCGGGAACGTACTTGTAGTAGTTGTAGCCATGCTGGCCCGTCGCCGGGTTGATGCCATGGCCCAGGGGCATCAGGTCGTCGTAGTCCACGTTGTACATCGCGGTGGCCGCACCCATCTGCTTGAGGTTGCTCAGGTCAGAGGTGGCCTTTGCAGCCTCCTTCGCCTGTGCGAACACAGGGAACAGGATCGCAGCCAGGATCGCGATGATCGCGATGACGACAAGAAGCTCAATGAGGGTGAACGCTTTGGTTCGCATGAGTGCTTTTCCTCCAAATACAGGAATGTATCCCCCGCGGATCCCCGATCCCCGATCCCCGATCCCTGATCCCTGATCCCTGATCCCCGATCCCCGACTCCCCGCTACCGGTCGCCGACGTCGTCAGAGCCGGTCTTGCCTTCGAAACTCTCGCCGGCGTGCGGGCGGGCGAGGTCTTCTACCGCCGGACCGCGATCGCCCCCCGCGAACAGCACGTCCTCGCCGCCGAGGGGGTACTCCTTGCGCAGGGGAAAGCCGACCCAGTCGTCGGGAAGCAAGAACCGCTGCGTCTGCTCGTTGCCCTCGAACACGACCCCGAAAAGGTCGTTGACCTCGCGCTCGGGATACTCGGCTCCAAGGAACACATGCTTGCAAGTGGGCACGGTCTGGCCGTCGTCCACGCCGACCTTCACGAACACGCGCGAGCTGTGCCTAAGCGACATGAGGTTGATCACGACCTCGAAGCGGTTCGGCAAGTCGCGCTCGTGCGGCCACGTCGAGTAGTCCACGCCAAGGCACTCGCTGTAATACACGTATTGCAGGTCGGCGTCCTCTTTGAGGAACCTCACGACGTCCGCGACCCGCTCGCGTGCCACGCACAGAAACAGATCGTCGTGCGCCACCTTGACCTTGAGCAGCGCGTCCCCAAACGCCTCGCGCACCTTCACGGCCTCGAGACGCTCCGAGCCGGACATCGGCGCGGCCATCAGCCAGCCACCGCCAGGTCCTCGCGCGCGGCCTCCTTGGGAGCGGGCAGGGAGATGGCCTCGTCCCAGTTGATCGCACCGACGCGGATCGCGTACACGTAGCCCAAAACCCATGTGCCCATGTACGCCAACATCTCAAAGAAGCTGAACACCACGAACGCCGTGTCGCCAGCCTTGGCGGCCGGCAGGAACGTGGTCATCCAGCCCCACAGGAACACGACTTCGATGTCGAACAGGATGAACAGCATCGCGACCAGATAGAACTTGATCGGGAACCGCTCGTGGATGTTGCCCACAGGCTCGACGCCGCACTCGTACGCGGAGGACTTGTAGCGCGTGGGCGTTTTCGGACCGAGCACCCAACTCAGGGTCACCATCGCCGCCGACACGAGCGCGGCGACCGCCACAAGAACAAGAACGCCAAGATAGCCGTCCAGCACGGGGCAAGTGTACCCACGCGCGGTCGGATACACTCTGCGCGATGGATTGGACCGCCGTCTTGGACGCGCTCCTGGTGCCGCGCGACCTGGACACCTCGGAGGCGCGGGCGCTGATGGAGCACCTGACCGGGGGGGAGGCGTCTCCCGCACGGATCGCCGCGGCGTTGATCGCGCTGCGCGCCAAGGGGTGCACGGGCATCGAGTTGGCGGCGTTCGCAGAGGTGCTTCGGGCGCGCGCGGCACCGTTCCCCGCGGTCGCCCGCACGCTGGTGGACACCTGCGGCACGGGCGGCGGCGCTCCGTCGTTCAACCTGTCCACCGCGGCGGCGATCATCGCCTCCGCCGCCGGGGCCGCCGTTGCCAAGCACGGCAACCGGGCGGTGACCAGCGCATGTGGAAGCGCCGACGTGCTCGAGGCGCTCGGCGTTCGGCTCGATCCGTCGCCGGAGCGGGCTGCCGACATGCTCGCCACCATCGGACTTGCGTTCCTGTTCGCGCCAAGCCTCCACCCCGCGATGAAGGCGGTGGGCCCGACCCGCCGCGAACTCGGTGTGCGCACGGTGTTCAACCAGTTGGGCCCCCTGGTGAACCCCGCGGGCGCCCGCAGACAGATCGTCGGCGTGTACGACCCCGCGCTGCTCGAGCCCATGGCCGACGCCCTGGCGCTTCTCGGCGCCGAACGCGCCCTCGTCGTGCACGGCCGGGACGGGATGGACGAACTCTCGCCCTGCGCACCCACGGGGTGGTCGGGCGTGTGGGACGGCGAGCGGCGGCGCGGCGAGGTGAGCCCCGCGGATTTCGGACTCGAGCCCCTCGACCCGACGGCGCTC
This sequence comes from uncultured Fimbriimonadaceae bacterium, assembly GCA_964370995.1. GTDB lineage: Bacteria > Armatimonadota > Fimbriimonadia > Fimbriimonadales > Fimbriimonadaceae > JAMLGR01. Next base: position 3,661 of record CAYJMZ010000105.1, read on the forward strand.
GCGCCTGCGGCCACCGTGGAGGGCAACGGGGCACTCCTGCGGGAGGCGATCTCGGACCCCGACTCCCCCCGCTTCGCGGCGGTGCTGCCCGGAGCGGCGGCGGCGCTGTGGGTGGCGGGCGTGGCCCCGGACCTGCGCGCCGCCGCCGCCGCCGCGCGCGAGGCGGTTGCCTCGGGCCGTGCGGCGGTGCGGCTCGCCGAGTTCGTGGAGGCGTCGCGCCAACCATGAGCCGACTCGCTCAGATCCTGGCCACCAAAGCAAAAGAACTTGCGCGCGCGCGCGAGGCCCGCCCGCTCGAGTGCGTCCGCGCCGACGCGGAGGCCGCCGCCGCCCCGCGGGGGTTCCTTCGGGCCCTCCGGGCGGCGGCCCCGCGCATGGCCCTGATCGCCGAGGTCAAGAAGGCCAGCCCATCGCAGGGCGTGATCCGCGAAACGTTTGAGCCCGCGGCGATCGCATCGACCTACGCCGCGGCCGGAGCGCATGCCCTGAGCGTGCTGACTGACGCCCCCTTCTTCATGGGCAGCGCCGAAAACCTGCGGATCGCCCGCGCGGCAACGACACTGCCCGTGCTGCGCAAGGACTTCACGCTCGACTTGTACCACGTGTACGAGACGCGCGCGATGGGCGCCGATGCGGTTCTGCTGATCGTCGCCGCGCTCGACCCGGTGCTGCTCGCCGAGATGCACGCCCTCGCGCGCGAGTTGGGCATGGATGCGCTGGTGGAGGTGCACGACCAACGCGAGGCCGAGATCGCCGCGAAGATGGGTGCCCCGCTCGTGGGGATCAACAACCGCGATCTCGCCACGTTCGGCACCGACCTCAAGACGACCGACACGCTCGCCCCCGCCCTCGCCGAAGGGGCGTTCGTGGTCAGCGAAAGCGCTCTGGCCTCCCTCGACGATGTGGAGCGTGCGCGCGTGGCGGGTGCCCGCGGGGTGCTGATCGGCACGACGTTCTGCGCGGCGCCCGACATCGGCGCCAGGGTGCGCGAGGTGATGGGGTGGTGACGCGCGTCAAGGTTTGCGGGCTCACGCGCCGCGAGGACGTCGAAGCGGCGCTCGACGCGGGCGCCGATGCCCTCGGGTTCGTGTTCGAGCCGACCAGTCCCCGCGCGATCGCGTCGCCGGAACTGCCCGTCTCGCTGGGCCCGTTCGTGACTTGCGTGGCGGTGTTCGGCCCGTATCGGGTCGTGCAAACGGGGTGCGGCGTCGTGCAGTGCGTGTCCGGGGAACCCGACGGCCCGTGGATCCGGGCGTGGCGGCTGGGTCCCGCGGATACCCCCGACGCCGTTCGCGCGGCCGTGCTTGAAGGCAGATGCCCCGATGCGGTTCTGCTCGACGCGCGGCACCCAATGGCGTTCGGTGGCACCGGCACCGTGGTGGATTGGGGCCTGGCTGGCGAAATCGTCGCGGCGCTGCCCGTGCCCGTGATCCTCGCCGGCGGCTTGCACCCCGCCAACGTCGCCGAAGCGGTGCGGCGCGTGCGTCCGTACGCCGTCGATGCGAGCAGTGGACTGGAAACGAGCCCCGGAATCAAGGACCCCGAGCGCATCCGCGCGTTTATCGGCAACGCGAAATCCGCGGGGGGATGACGAAAAAATGCGGGAACGCTGAAAGGAGAGCAAAGCACGTTCCCGCAAGGCTTCGTCCAAGCCCTGGCCCTTCCCGGTGCTTGCGCATCCGGATACGAGGACCTCAGATTCTTGGCGCGCTGCCATTATAGACGTGCGCGACCGCGCCTTCGTGCCCACGTTTTGCAAACTTATCCACAAAAGATCGTTAGAAAGGGATCGTTTCCAAGACCACGAGTGTTGCAACGGTGCGTCGACCGCGCGGGGAAGCCATCGGAAGCCGACTGGTATAATCTCGCGAACCCACCTGGAGGTGCGCTTGCTTGGCAGTAGCCATTGAAACGAAGCAGCTCACGAAGAGCTATAAATCCCGAGGCGCCGGCACCGTCAACGTTGTAGACCACCTCGACCTCGTGGTCGAAGAAGGCGAGATTTTCGGCTTCCTCGGACCAAACGGGGCAGGCAAGACGACGACGATCAAGATGCTCCTCGGCATCATCTATCCGACTTCTGGCGAGGCCTACGTGCTCGACAAAGAGATCGGCGACATGGACGTGCACCGGGTCATCAGCTACCTGCCCGAGCGCCCGTACTACTACGAGCACATGACCGGCATGGAGCTGCTGAAGTTCTACAGCTCGTTGTTCGGGATCAACGACACCGAGAAGTGCCAGCGGCTGCTTGAAAAGGTCAACCTGGCGGGCGACGCCACCAAGACCATCGCGCAGTACTCCAAAGGCATGCAGCAGCGTGTGGGACTGGCTCAGAGCCTGCTCAACGATCCCAAACTGCTGTTCCTCGACGAGCCCACCGGCGGTCTGGACCCCATCGCGCACACCGAGATCCGCGACCTGATCCTCCAGTTCCGGGACGAGGGGCGCACCGTGTTCATCTCCAGCCACGAGCTTTCCGAGGTCGAGCGCATCTGCGACCGCGTCGCGATCATCAACCGGGGCAAGATCGAGCGCCAAGGCAGCCTGGACGAGCTTCTGCGGGGCGGCCGGATCGAGATCATGGCCGAGGGCGTGACCAAGGCGTTTTCGGACACGATCAAGTCGCCCGACACGATCGTGTCGTTCCACGGCGAGCGCCTGATCGTGGACTTGCCCGAAGAGCACGACGTCAATGCGATTCTGGACGGCATCCGATCGTGCAAGGGCCGAATCGTGAGCGTGATTCCGCGACGCCGACGCCTTGAGGACCTGTTCGTCGAGACGGTCCGCAACGTGAAGATCTAGGAGTTCCGAGTTTTGAGAGCCATTCTTTCCATTGCCACAACCACCGTCGGAGAAGCGATCCGGCGCCGCGTGCTGCTGATCATCCTGCTCATCGGCCTGCTGATCCTCACGATCGCGCCCGGGCTCTCCGTGCTCAGCGCGCGCTCGGAGAACACCACGCTGGTCGCCATGATGTTCGCGGTGCTCCAGGGCGTCAGCGCGCTCATCGCGATCATCTTGACGGTGTACATGATCCCCAACGAGATCGAGCGACGCACGATCTACACGATTCTTTCCAAGCCGGTCCAGCGCTGGCAGTTCCTCGTCGGGAAGTACCTCGGCGCGGTGCTGGCCCTCGCGCTGATGATGGGCATGATGAGCGCGGTGATGCTGGGCGTGTTCTACTTCCAGCAGCATCCCGACCTGGCGCGGCTTGCCGAGCTTGCCAAGGGGCCGCTGCTTTACTTCGTTCAGATGTGCCTGCTGGCCGCGGTGGCGATCTTCTTCTCCACGTTCACCACGCCGATCGTGAACTTCTTCCTGTCTGTGGGCCTTTACGGAGTGGGCACGGTGCTCAACCCCGTGTACGAGACGTTCGCCAGCGCGAGCCAGAACACGATCGTCAAGAAGATGGCCCAGATCATCACGACCGTGTTGCCGAACTTCGGCACCTACAACGTGCAGAACCCCATCATCAACCCGGGCCAGGAGATCACCAACGAGTTCGTGTTCTACATCAACGCCACCGTGTACGGCGTGTTCTACATCGGGGTGCTGCTCGTGGGGGGCATTTTGATCTTCGACAGGAGGGAGGTCTAGGCCCATGAACTCTGCGAAGCGCCTGATGGTCCTCGCGGCCGTGCTGTTCGTGGGACAGGCGATCCTGTGCGACGTCGCGTTGCGGGACCAGTGGAACAAGGAATTCGGCCCCGGCGCCGGCAAGGGCCTGGTTCACAAAAACTCGTCGCCGGAGCAGGTGCTGCTGCAGCTCTTCGGCCTGCGCGAGTTCGCGGCGGGCATCCTGTGGGTCAAGGCCGACTCGTTCTTCGACACCGGCAACTACGACGCGATCCTGCCGATCATCCGGCTCGTGACGTGGCTCGACCCCAAACAGATCGACGTGTACGCCACCGGCATGTGGCACATGGGCTACAACTTCACCGACGAGGAGCAGCGCTCGGATCGCCGGTACATCCCCTCGGCGCTCGCCCTGGGCAAGGAGGGTTCGGAGCGCAATCCGCAGACGTACGAGCTGTTCTTCGAGACGGGGTGGATGTGGTACCACAAGATCGACGACGACTACGGCCAGGCCGTGAAGTACCTCCTCGAGGCGCAGAAGCGGCCGGACATGCTCACCGCGCGCAAGAACCTCCTCAGCAACGCATTCCAGCGCAATGGGCAGGTCAACGAGGCCTTGGCCACGTACCTCAAGTTCCTTGACGACGCCAACGTGCGCCTCAAGAAGGACCCCGCGTACGGCAACATGCAGAACCGCGACACGATCGAGTCCAACGTGGACACCTTGCTCGTGCGCATGTCGCAGCGCGGCTACTTTGCCATGCAGCGCAACGATGGGTCGTATCAGAAGGGCCCGTACGACACCAAGCCCCCCTTCGACGTGGGGTTTGGCGTGAAGATGACCGTCGAGGACCCGCGCATCATCCGCTTTGAAGGGATGTGGAACGTGCTCCCGGTGGGCACGCGCATCCGTGTGACGCTGCGGGACGAGAACTATCCCGGCGCCAAGCCCGCCGAGCTCGAGTGGGACTCGCAGTCCGACGTCGATCTGGACCCGCCGCGCAACCTCACCTACATGCAGGACTCGATGTTTGTGAAGAACCGCAGGTTCAACCGAAAGGTGGACATGAGCAAGGACCCGACGATGTACCCGTTCACGACCCCGAAGTACATCATCGAGTTCTACTACAACCCGCGAAGCGGCGCGCTGCACCTTCAGGACAAGTTCGGCTGGAACGGCGAGGGCATGACCGACGCGAACTTCCTCAACACCGAGGTGCGCCCCGGGCAGCGCGTGGTTTACACCAAACTCGAACTGACGCGGGATCAAATCCTCCGCCGCGGCGAGTGGCAGGACAGGGTTCCCGTGGTGAAGACCGCCAACTACATCGAGCCCAAGGGCGTGGGGATCGACGACGAGATGTTCGCGGTGCCCGGCATCATGGCCCAGCCCAAGACGGGCGGCGGCTAGCCCCAATCCGGTCCAAACAGCCCCGACCTCATGCCTCGGTAGCTTCAGCTGTCGAGGCTACAAACGAGCGAGCAATCCGTCGGGGCGAGGGGGGATGTTCTAGATGTCCGTCAAGCTTTAGAATTCGGGTTCCTGGCTCGATGCGGTGTCGGTC
>CAYJMZ010000106.1:0-8794 GCA_964370995.1 uncultured Fimbriimonadaceae bacterium
CTTGTTGCGGATGTTGAGGTACGCGCACCAGATAAAGTTCGTGGTGAATCCGCCCAGCAGCACGACCACGAGAATGGCATTGGTTTGAAACAGGGTGTTGGCGCCGGCCTTCACCGCCTCGTCGCCGATCGGCTGGCCGGCTGTCAGGGCGAACGCCATGCACGCGCTCATGATGCCGGCGAAGATCGCCACGGCCACCCCTTTCGTGAACACGAATTCGCGAATGGCCTGCGCCTTGTCCTGCGCGCTCAGCTCCTTTTCTTTCAGGCTGCCCGCATAGCAGCACACCGCCACTCCGGCGATCGCAACCGCAACCCCGGCGAGCGTCGCCAGACCCGAGGCCGTGCCGAGCAGCTTGGGCATTCCGCCGTCAACGATGGGCGGAACGAGCGTGCCGAACGCCATCGTGAATCCCAGCGCCAACGCGTATCCGAGCGATACTCCGAGGAACCGCATGCTGAGGCCAAAGGTCAGTCCCCCGATACCCCAAAGCGCTCCGAAGAAATAGGCGAGAAACAGGCTGTACGTGGGGCTGCGGGAGAGGACGCCCCAAAGGTCCGGGATCGTGATCAGCGCTCCCACGAGCGGCGCGATAATCCAGGAGAGGACTCCCTGAACGAGCCAGTAGCTCTCCCAGCTCCAGCCCTTCACCCGCTTGTAGGGAATGTAGAAGCTGGCCGCCGCCAAGCCGCCGACCGCATGCAAGGCCACGCCCAATACCGGATTCGCCGTTTCTATTGCCATAGGAGGGTTCCCGGGCCCAGTGTGCCACTCAGCAGACTTTTTGACAAGGGATTCCGGTAAGTGCCGCCAGTTTCTCAAGCTTCCCGGCGATGTGTCCCAAGCCGATGGCGCAGTGGTGGGCTGGACCGGCCTTCGACCAAGTTTCGACGAAGGCCTTTGCGCCGATCGAAAAGCGGTACCGGCTGTTCGTGTTGCCGATCTGCAGCACCGGCCCTGGCACCGACTCGCCTTCCGCCACGAGGAGGGACACGGTTCCGTCGGCGTGCTGCACGACCGACAGCAGGGTCACGGGGCCGTGCTTCACCGTCATCTGGATCGACAGTCCCTGGCCGGGCTTCCCGTGGAACACCGGCAAGGGCACGAGTCCGACTTTGCCCTGTGCAATTGCGAAATGCGCCGGTCCGTCGTGGCCGAGCAGCACCACGTCGTCCTTGTAGTCCATCAGATAGAACTCGGAGAAGGACCCGCCTGCGTCGAAGCAGTCCATCACCTTCATCGCGAGCACGTTCTTCACCTCGCACTCACCAGCGACCGGCACATGGTCGGCGGTCAGCAGGGAGTTGCCGGCGATGATGGACGTCGCGATGTTCTGGTCCTCGTCGCCCGCGGTGCCCTCGTAGTAGAAGGCCAGCGCTCCCAGCTCGTGTCCGGCGACCAGGGCGTCCAGCGCGCAGGACGTCTTCGCCGCGCGCTCCAACTCAGATTGGGAGCACTCCGGCGAGACCTCGAACGCCGCGCAGAACTTCTCCATCTTCTGCGCGACGCCCTCGTCGCTCACGTTCGCGCGGAGGGCCCGCAGCTCCGCCATTTCGAGCAGCTCGAAGTGCGTGCCGAAGGCGGCCGAAAGCTGGGTGAGGTCGCTGTACACGTCGAGCATCCCGCAGTAGTAGTGGCCCAGCACGCCGGCTCGGCAACGGCGCATCTCTGCCCGTACTCGGGCCGCCTCCGCCCAGTCGCGAAGCTCTTCCCAACTCTCCCAGCTCTCGAAGTGGCCGGTGAGCAGGTGGTACGGAATGCGCGCCCGATTGAACACGCTCGCGATCTCTGGCACGCAGCACGCTTGGCAGTGGGCCAGCCACTCGCCGGTCATGAGGCCGCGGTCGCCGAGCGCGTTGAAGGCGTCGTAGTCGATCGCCGCGACCGGCTGGAGGTTCAGCACGATGATGGGAACGCCCACCCCCTGCGCGAGCGGAAGCACCGTGGAAGAAAGCGCGTAGGTGGAAATGAACAGGAAGATGACCTCGACCGACTCGCGTTTCAGCAGGTCGACGGCCTCGCGGGATTTGCGCGGAGAATCAACCAGCCCCGCGTCCACCACGCGCGCGCCGTAGCTCTCCAGCCTGTCGCGGATCTGCCCCTGATACCCTTGCAGCCGCTCCAACAGGCCGTCGAACTGCGCCCAATAAGTGTCCAGCCCGATCCCGACCAGCCCAACGTTCACCTGTCCCATGGTTGGAGTGAGCGTACCGCCACGTGGCCACGCGACTGCCCCTCCAGAGAGCCCGAAAGGTCTTCCTGGGAGGTTGATCACAAGAGGTTCCCGAACAAGCCTGCACGACCATCGATGCTGTCCGGGCCCCGGCAGTCCTCCCGACGGCACACGGGTTACAATGCGAAGACAAGAGGTGCCATATGTGCCACATGCTCATCCTTGCCGCCATCCTCGGGTTTGCCGGGGACAAGCCGCCCCAGCGGGTGGTGTTTTGCGGAGTCGTGAGCGGTAAGCAGAACCTCTACGTGATCAACCTCGACGGCACCGGCCTGAAGCGGATCACGACCAGCCCTGCCGAGGATCAAAACCCCGTGTGGTCACCCGACGGCTCAACCATCTTGTTCACGAGGACACTGGGGCACACGAAGGGAGAGGCTCGCTCGGACGGCCATCTGTGGACAGTCAGGCCCGACGGGACTCACCTGACTCGTCTTACCTCGGGCCCGGTCTACGACAGCGGGGCATGGTCTCCAAATGGGAAGCGAGTCACATTCTTTCGGCAGGGGCCAAAGACCGACACCTACGAACTCGACCTTACGACGAAGAAGGTAATCACAAAGCCGTCGTTCACAGCGTGGTCCGCCAGCCACTCCCCAGATGGGAAGTGGATTGCCTACATCCGCAGTGAGACCGACGGCGAGGAGGATCACCGCGCCGACATCTGGCTAACGACGTCGATCGGGAAGAAAGGCCATCGCCTCACCAACTTCAAGACTGTCATCAGGGTCCCGCTATGGTCGCCGGACGGCAAGAACATCGCGTTTGCTATGGAGATGCCCTCTGGGCCGGACTCGGGTGACAGGCTTTGCACCATGTCCGTTTCAAGCCGCAAAATCAGAACCCTCGTGAAGGGCCATGACAACTACATTGACGACCCCCGTTGGTCGCCCGATGGCAAACGCCTGTGCTTTGTGGAGGCGAAAACTGGGCAGGAAGGGATGACGAATGCAAGTTTCCGCCAGCTCTATGTGATCTCGGCTGATGGCACCGACAAGCGGCGACTGACCGACCACTGGGGCGATGACTACCTTCCCCAGTGGACCAGGGACGGCAAGTTCATCGTCATTAAAGGCGAACGCGGGATGCGCAAGGTGGCTGGCGGAGTGACGGGTTCGCCCACCAGCCACGTAATCGTGGTGGACGCGTCCGGCAAGGGCGAGCGCATCCTCCCCACGGGCGTCGCCGGCTACTCTCCAGCACTCAGCCCATAGGAGATGGGGCCCCGAACCCGGCAGTGAGCATCGGGGCAGGCAAGGGCGACGCTCGCACGCGTTTGCCGGGGATGAGAGGTTCCCGAACAACCTGGCGCTACGATCCAGCCCGTCCAGGGCACCCGGCGGGGCATGGGGACGGCTGTGCGGCCACCTCCAGGGAACAGTAAGATAGGCGCATGATGTCCAAGGCCACTGTTTACCTCCCAGACGATCTGATGCGTGAACTGCGCAGACGCGCGGCCGAGTCGGATGTGTCGCTCTCGCTGATCGTGGCCGATGCGGTGAGGCAGAGACTGAGCGAGGACGCGATCGATATCGCGGCGTACGAGGCACGAAAGAGCGAGGCCTCGCTGACCGTCGCCGAGGTCCCAGGCCACACCCTCACCCCGCGTTCCAGCGGATGATGCCGCTTGCTTGAGTCAATCGTCCAATACTCGTGTTGGGTTTGCTTGCCTTTGCCGTCTTTCAAGCACCCGGAATGATCCTTGAGGATCGGCCCATTTGGAAAGACTATGAGCGACGCATTGCGGCTGCTGAGGGCATAGGGGCTCGGTGGGAAGAGCATTGGGACGGAGAGTACGGAGGGAGGCCAAAGGTGCAGTATCTCCGCCTCAAGTTCCTGAAGACAGGGTCGGTGATGCTTGAGAATCGCGATTTGTACAGGCGTGTCTGGAACGGCAAGCAGGGCATCGAAATCGACCTCAAGGCAAGAACTTACAAGGTGGTTGCAAAGCGTCCTAGCTTTGACCGGGCCTGCCTTCTCGGAATCTCGGACCTCACAGCCAAATACGAGCCCGGGATGACACGCCTGTGGACTTTGGAGAGCCGGGTGAGGTTTTGGCAGGCTCCCTGCATTCGACTGCGCCACCTGCGGTCCTGGCCGCACGAGCCGGAGTACATCTGGTACTTCAGCGAAAAGACAGGCTTGCCGCTTGGATTCGCCGAGGCGTACAGCTACGAGTTTATCGGCTCGGTAACGAGCTATGTGAATGAGCTCAATCTGGAGGCCAAACTGGGACCATCAGCCTTTTCGCTTGTGCCACCGGTGGGCTTTCGGAAGCTTGAGTAGTCGTTGGGCAGTGGTTCCGGCACCAGTGCCGGTCAGCCGGGACGACGGGGCAGGCAGGCACGACGTTCATGCGTTTGTCGGGGGTGAGAGGTTCCCGAACACGCAGCGGTGGCTTCCACTCGTTCTAACTTGATTGAATCCCAAGTCCTCGATCACCCGAATGACCTCGGAGGCGGAGACGCGTGGGGCACGGGGCATCCTACGCGCTCACTTCCAGCGTCGTGACGCTCACCATTCCAGGGGCCGCGATGGCTTCACCGCACGCACGCCGGTCCTGCACGTGCAACTCCACGGCATCCCGAATGTTGTCCAGAGCCTCTTCATAGGTCGAGCCTTGCGCATGGCAGCCTTGGAGCGCTGGACAGGTGGCAAAATAGCCGTCCCCGTCCCGCTCGATTACGATCGGGACCACAAGCTTACTCATGGCTGAATCTTACTTCACCTCAACCGGCAGCCCTCGTGGTGGTTCTGACCAACATGCCGATCACGTTCACGATTAGGAGTAGTTCCCCCACTCCCGACAAGCCTCGTACATCGCGGACACCTGCTCCACCCCGATGTCTGGGGCGAGGTTGTTGCCTTCGCGCAGCACGAAGCGGCCTCCTTCCATGATCCCGCTCTGCAGGATCCGGCGCGTCTCGTGGCGGACCTCATCCGGGGTCGCGGCTTGGAGGAAGGGCACGGAAGGACCGCCGAGGATCTCGACGTCCGGGCCCAACTCCCGGCGTAGCCCCGCGAAATCCACTGGAAAGCCCGTGTCGAAGCTCTTGATGTTGAGCGCCGCCTTGAGGAACGGGAAGTGGCGCGTGGCGTCGCCGCAGAGGTGGATGCTGTTCGGCCCGCCCTCGGAGAACGCGTCGACCAGGCGTCGGTGGTGCGGCAACACGCGCTCGGCGTACATAGTCTGGGAGAGCAGGGCGATCGAGTCGTCGGCGAACCCGAACCCCTTTTCCTTCAGGGGGAAACCCAAACGCGCGCGGAACGCCTTTAGCCGCACGATTGCGGATTCCACGATAAGCGCCATCAGCTCGTCGGCAAACGCGGGGTCTGCTGCAAGGTCGAGGCAGAACTCCATCGCGCCGCGCACGTTGCACGCGCCGGTGACCGGGCCGTCGGTGCCCAAGCCGCTCAGGCCCGCCACCCGGATAGGACGCCCCCGCCACTCGAACCCCTCCTCCTCGCGTTTCTTGAAGTGCTTGTAGAACGACCAGACCTTGCTCCAAAAGGGGTTGTCGAACGGGTCCGGAACGCCGCGTGCCAAGACGGCGCGGATGGAAGCGTCCCCGTCGAGTGGGCGCGTGTCCGGCACCTGGTCGTCGCAGTACTCGATCGGGCACCCCAGCGCCGCGGCCTCGTACACGTTTTGGAAGTCGACCCCCACGGTCCACTTCTCCGGCAGCCCCATCTCGGCGTCTTGGGGGAGGTTGAACGCGCACCATTCGAGGTGCTCGAGGTGCCGCTCGAGCATGAGCTGCGGGTCGGACCAGCACTGCTCGAACGTGATGCCCCTCGGGTTCGCGGGGTGGCCGAAGGTCGTGTAGCGCGGGTTGACGCCGAGGATCATCGGGACGCGGGTCGGCCTTCCGGCACGGTAGGCCTCCCAAACTTGACGGACCTCGTCGTTGTGGGCGGCGAAGTTGGGACTCGCGGGCATATGGGACGGTTCGACGGTCCCGGGCAGGGCTCCTGCGGTCGGCTTGGCCGGGAGGTTCGGGATACCCGGAGCCCCTCACCCCTGTCCCCTCTCCCCGCAAGCGAGGCGAGGGGGACACTTGCGACACCGATCTGCCACTCCCGTCGTTGGACCTGCCTTCTCTAACGCCTATGCCGGGGCGGGGCGAGGGGGACGCTGGCGATACCGTCACCCCGCCGCTGAATCCCAGCCACCATCTAGTACAATCCAAGAAGCTTCGCGCTGTAGTCAGGAGCACTGGGGGACGCTGGCTCACCGCGTCGATGGGGACAAACCATGAATCGTCTCTTGCTTGGTGCATTGCTGGTCGCGCTAGCGCCTGCCGTCACCGTCGCCCAGACGCCCTGGGATGCGGTCAACCGCGTTTCGCAGGCGCGGTACACCGACTACCAGTTGCACATCCAGAACAGCGGCCTCGGCGAGTACGGCGGCGCGGCGTACAACCAGGGATACCGCAACCGCTACAACACGGGCGGCTCCGCAACCGAGAGCCGCGGGTTCAAAGAGGCGAACCTATACCTCAAGGACCAACTGACGGGATTGGGTCTCGGGGTCACCGAGCAGAGCGACTACAAGAACGTCGTCGCCGAGTTGCCCGGAACGCAGAACCCCGAACGGATCTGGATCGTGTCCGGCCACTACGACCATCCCCAATCAAACTTCGAGGCGCCCGGTGGCGACGACAACGCCTCAGGCACCGCGGGCATGCTCGAGGCCGCGCGCGCGCTCAGCGGGTTCCAGTTCCGCGATACGATCCGCTTCATCGGGTGGGGTGGTGAAGAGGGTTGGATGCTCGGTAGCTGGGACTACGTCAACAACGTCGTCATGGCCCGCAACGAGAACGTCGTGGGCATGCTCAACATGGACATGATCCTGCGCCCCGGCTGGGACAGCAACCCCAGCGCACCACGCGATCTCGACATCTCGACCGGCAACAACGGACCCTGCCTGAACCTGGCTCAGGACTACATGGCCGCAATGCAGACCTACGCACCGACCGTCCTGCTCGACCCTCGAAACCCGCAAACCGTCGACTGGTACCCCAGCGATCAGGGGCCGTTCATCCAGCAGGGCTATGCGGCGTTGATGATTGCGGAGAACACGGCGTCCGAGATCTGGTCTGGCCAGTCGAACTGGTACTACCACACCGCGAACGACGCCAGCGACCGGGCCGCCAACAACCCGTTCGGCGGATCGGGGGTCACCTACGAATACGACTTCGCGACCAACGTCGTGCGCGGCACCGTCGGGTTTCTCGGAGAGCACGCAGGCCTCCAACCCGTGCCCGAGCCGGCGAGCCTTGCGGTGTTGGCCCTCGGTGGCCTAGCGTTGCTGAAGGGGCGAAGGCGGGGCCGGTAGTGTACTGAAGAAGGGGCTTGGACCCTATGTTCTCGCGCCAAGGACGTTTCCGATCCCGTGCCACCCTCATCTTGGGGGTGCGTGAGGTGCGAACTCTCGGCGAAAGCACCCCCGACACGAGGGTGGCACGGGATTCTCTCGACCCAATGCAACAGCCTCCAAGCTCGCGCACTCCCGAATGTGGGTCGTAGGGTCTACAATGCGGACCATGGATCGCCTCGCGCTGGGTGCCTTCACGGTCTGTCTGGCCGTTTCGCTCATGGGCTGCAAGGGCAAGCCCGAACCGCCAAAGGTGGCTATGCGCCCCGAGCCGGGTGCCGAACGCATGACGGCCGCCATGCCGGTCGTGGAAGCCTCCAACGCGTTCGGGCTCAAGCTCTTGGACCTCGTCGCCCAGCGCGCCGACAAGCCGAATGTCCTCATCTCTCCTCTGAGCCTGCAAATGTGCGCCGCCCTGCTGCTGGAGAGCGCCAAGGGCCCCGAGCGCGACGAAATGAAGAAGGCGTTGGGGCTCGAGGCGGTCTCCGACGCAGACATGGGCTTGCACTTCAAGACGCTTAGCGACGCCCTTCTTTCCGATCCTGAGCGACCGCTGAACCTGGCCAACGCCGTGTGGCTCACAGTCCCGGTCTCGGTGGAAAGACCGTTCGCCGATCGGATCGCCAAGCGCTACGACGGGGAGATCCGCGCATCGAACGGGCGGGACGAGGCGCTGGCCGCCATCAACGACTGGGTGGACAAGAAGACCAACGGCATGATTCCAACGTTGCTCGACCGAGTGGACCCCGGCGAACTCGTAATCATGCTGAACGCCGTCGCGTTCGAAGCACGATGGCAACACGAGTTCAAGGAAGAAGACACCAGAGTAAAGCCGTTCACGACGCCGTCGGGAGGCGATGTCCAAGCGTCGCTGATGACCGGGGAGTTCGATGGGGCCGAAGCACAGGAGGAGGAGTACGCCGGGGTCCGCATGCACTATCTGGGGCGGAAGTTCTCGATGGCCGCCTTTCTGCCGCCCCAAGGCAAGACCCCGCTGGATGTGCTTCAGACGATCCGGAAGCGGGGCTTTGCCGAGGTTCTGAAGACATTTCACGGGTCCGAGGTCTGGCTCCAGTTCCCGAAGTTTCGCTGGGAGGACGACCACAAGTTGAACAAAGCCCTCCAGGCGCTCGGGGTGCGAAAGGCGTACCAGCACCTGGACCTGTCCCCGCTCAGCCCGCAAC
>CAYJMZ010000107.1:0-8790 GCA_964370995.1 uncultured Fimbriimonadaceae bacterium
GTTCGGCATAGCTGGGAAGGAACTCGTGCAGGGGCGGGTCGATCAGGCGGATGGTGACCGGGCGGCCGTCCATCACGTCGAAGATGCCCTCGAAGTCCGCCTGCTGAACCGCAAGAAGCTTCATAAGCGCCGCGTCGCGCTGGGCCTCCGAATCGGCAAGAATCATGTCCTGAACGATCGGGAGCCGGTCGGCCTCGAAGAACATGTGCTCGGTGCGGCACAGGCCCACACCCTCGGCGCCGAAGTCGATCGCCTGCTGGCAATCGCGTGGGTTGTCCGCGTTGGTGCGCACGCCCATCGTCCGATACTCGTCGCACCACTGCATCAGCGTGCCGAAATGGCCCGAGATGTCCGGCGGAATCAGCGCCAACTCGGTCGCGTAGATGGCGCCCGTGGAACCGTCGACAGTGATCACATCGCCCTCGTTGACCGTCAGCGATCCCACCTCGAAGCACCGCTTGTGCTCGTCCACGTCGATCATCTCGCACCCGGCCACGCAGGGAATGCCGAACCCGCGCGCGACCACCGCGGCGTGGGAGGTCTTGCCCCCGCGGGCGGTGAGGATGCCCTGCGCCGCCAGCATGCCGTGCACGTCGTCGGGGTTGGTTTCGTCGCGAACGAGAATGACCTTCTCGCCAGCCTTGCCGAGGCGCTCGGCGGTGTTCGCGTCGAACACGACCTTGCCGATCGCTGCTCCGGGAGACGCGGCCAACCCCTTGGCCACCGGACGGATGTTCCGGTCGGACACGTACGTTTCGTCGATGCGCGGGTGCAGCAACTGGTCGAGGTGCGAGGCACTCACGCGCTGGATGGCGACCTCCTTGGCGATCAGCCCGTCATCCACCATCTCGACGGCCATTCGCACCGCGGCGGGGCCGGTGCGCTTGCCCACGCGGCACTGCAGCATGAACAGGCGGTTGCGCTCGATGGTGAACTCAAGGTCCATCATGTCCTTGAAATGCCCCTCGAGCCGCTGGCCGATCGCGTCGAACTCCTCGTAAATCTTCGGGCTCTGGCTGCGCAGCTCGCTGATGGGCACGGGGGTCCGCACGCCGGCGACCACGTCTTCGCCCTGCGCGTTCATGAGGTACTCGCCGTAAAGCAGATTCTCGCCGGTAGAGGGGTCGCGTGTGAACGCCACGCCGGTTCCGCAGTCGTTCCCGAGGTTGCCGAACACCATCGCCTGCACGTTGACCGCGGTGCCGATCTCGTCCGGAATCTTCTCCTTGCGCCGGTAAGTCACCGCACGGTCGGTGTTCCAACTCTTGAATACGGCCTCCACCGCAAGTTCAAGCTGCCTCCAAGGGTCCGCGGGAAACGCCAGGCCGGTCTCGGTGAGCACCAGGGCGAGGAACGAGCTGCAAACCTGCTTGAGGTCCGCCGCATCGAGGTCGGTGTCCTGCGTGACGCCCTTGGCCTTCTTGTACGCGTCGAAAAGTTGCGCAAACCGCTCCTTGGGCACCCCGAGCACCACGTCGGCGAACATCATGATGAACCGCCGGTTCGCATCGAGGGCAAACCGCTCGTTGCCGCTGCGCGCGATCAGCCCTTTGAGGGTGGCTTCGTTGAGGCCCAAGTTCAGGATCGTGTCCATCATGCCGGGCATCGAGAACTTGGCCCCGGAGCGCACGGACACGAGCAGCGGGTTCGCCGGATCGCCGAATCCCTTGGCGAGGTCCTTTTCGATGTCGGCGACGGCCTGGCGCACGTCGTCCATCAGTCCCTTGGGCAGGTGGCCGCCCGAGCCGTAGTAGGCGGTGCACACCTCGGTCGTGATCGTGAATCCTGGAGGGACGGGCAGGCCGATGTTCGACATCTCGGCGAGGTTGGCACCCTTGCCACCAAGCAGGTCCCGCATGCTGGCATTGCCCTCGCGAAACAGGTAAACGCTCTTGTTGCTCATGGAATCGGAAGGTCTCCTTTGTGGGGCGGCCTCACCATACGGCAACGTTGGCGCAGGGGGCAGTCGTTGGCCCGCAGTTTACCTGTGAGGGGGGCGGTGAGGGAGTGCTTGCGACTCCGCGCTTCGGCGTGCCATAATGCGGGTTCGAGTCTGCAATGAAAGAAAAAATCCATCCTCCCGTCTATCCCGTGCTCTACGTGGATGGTGATCATGAGTGGACGGGCGTGTCCACGATGCGGTCCGGCGAGTCGCGTGTGATCGACGGCGTGGAGCACTACGTGGTCCCCGTTGACATCAGCGGATTCAGCCACCCGTTCTACACGGGCCAGAAGCGCCTTGTGGACACCGCGGGCCGGGTCGAGAAGTTCATGCGCCGCTACGGTGCGCAGATGGCGAATCAGGGCAAGAAACCCAAGCCGTAGCACAGGCACCCCTGCCTGTGTCCGAAGCCCGAAGCCGTGGGAGCCACAGGCTGGGAGCCTGTGCTACAGCCCTACTTCACGCTAAACAGCGAGTCGCTGAGGCCGTCGTTGAGTTTGAGCCCCGAGTACTCGGTGATGCCCGCCACTTTGTTGTCGACGTTCTTGACGGTTAGGCGGGTGGGAAACCACGTCGAGCCGGCGCGCGAGGGGTTTTCGTACAGGAACGTCGCCAGCATCCGACCCTGCTGGTTGTACCACTCGCGCTTGGTGATGTACCGCTTGTCGGCGTCGACCCACACGCGGTAGCGACTTGAGTCGTCCAGCTGCGTCTCGTACGTGAGGTCGAACACGACGTTGCCCGTGGCGCGGTCGTTCCGCACGAACTTGGGCACCAAAAAGCCGTGAAACATCGAAGGGGTCAGCAGCCCGAAGTCCAGCAGCGTCTGCCGCTTGCCGGGGGCCTTCGAGAGGTTCTCGCGCTGGGAGATGCGCGCCCGCGGCACCTTCAGGATGCGCGTGCTGCCGTTGAGGATGAACAGGATGTCCGTGTCCTCCACCCGCGACTCCAGCCGCAGCATGAACGGCTCCTTGATCATCACCTTCGACGAGCTGAACCGGTACGAGTTGGCAAAGTCCTTGTTGATCTTGCCGAGCTCGGTCTGGGCAGCCTTGACCACGCGCGCCGTGAACGCCGCGTCGCGAAAATTCTTTTGGACGATGTCGTCCACCCCGGGGGTTTGCGGAGCGGCGAAGAGCAGGACGGCGGCGAGAGTGGTCGAAAGCACGGTGCGATTATCTCCTATGGCGGAGGGCGGTCGATGGACTACACTCGGTGGAAGTGACGTCCGACCCGTTGGCCCGTTACATGGCGTTGCGCTCCGAGCGGTCCGCACATCGCGCGCGGATGCGCCCGATGCGGCCGTCCGAGTTGCTCGACCTCTCGCTCCAGGTGTACCAGCAGCTGGGGGCGGTGTTCTTGAGCCACACCGTGCTCCCCGCGCTGATGGGCCTCGGCGCGATGACGTTCGTGGCCACCTACCTGCTGCCCGCACTCTCGCGCACCGCGGATCCGGGCAGCGTGGCCGTGCAGCTTGAGGAGGTGGCCGCAGCGCTCGGGGTCACGATGGTCGTCGCGCTGCCGATGCTGGCGGGGTCGCTCGCGTACACGGGGGCGATCGTCACGCGGCTCACCGCAGACTTCATGGCCGGCGCGCCCCCGGTTCCCCAGCGCGCCCGGCAGGCCGCAAGCGCACGCATGCGCACCCTCGTGGGCATCTCGCTGCGCGTGGGCTTCGTGTCCGCCACCTCGCTGTTCGCGGTTGGGGGGTGCTTGGTCGGCATCTCGCTTCTAGACTCCCAAGTCGCCTCGGAGGAGGTGTGGCTCGGCTTGCTGGCGGTGCTCGCGACGCTTGCCGTGCTACCCGCCGGGATGATGTTCCTTTGGGGCCTCTCGGCCTTCGGGCTGGCCGTGCCGTGCGCGGTGGTGGAGGGGATGGGCGCGAAGGACGCGTGTCGCCGAAGCCGCACGTTGATGCGCAGGCACCCGATTCACGGGTCGGGCTTCGACACGTCGTGGAGGCTCTGGGGCGTGCTGGCGCTCATCCTGATCGCGGGGGTGGGAGGCCTGTTCCTGTCGATGGAGTTGTTCGAGGTGCAGGGATGGGTCGCCAGCCTGCGCGCGCCCCGCTTCGCGATCAACCTTCTCCAACTCGTGCTTAACCTGCTGCCGTGGTTCGCGGCGATCTGGATCATGGTTCCCGTGTGGTTCACGACCACCACCCTGCTCTACTTCGAGAGGCGCATCCGCCTCGAGGGTTACGACATCCAGGCTTTGGCCAGGGAGATCCCGCGTGCTTCAGCGTTGCCGCGCTTCGAGGTGTAGCGTGCTCGTGCTGCTCGCGCTGGTCGCCGCGGCGTCCGCCCAGGATCATGGCGCCGCACTCCGCACGCTCGACTCCGCGCGTCCCGAGGAGGTGCGCCACGCGATGCAGGCGCTTGCCAAGGACGTCGGCGAGGACGATTCGGTGCTCACCGAAGCCTTGGACGCCTATCTTTCGAACCCGACCGACGCCCACCGCCAAACCTTGCGTACCCGCCTCGCACTGCGGGCGCGCGGAGAGCGTCCCCGCATGAACACCGAAGTGGCCCGCGCGGCGGCCAAGGCGTCCGCCTCGACGGCTGCCGACCCCGACCCCGGCATCTCGCACGACAGCAATTGGCTCGGACGCGTGATCCAGCGCCTCAAGAACTGGCGCATCCCCCGGAACGACCGCACCGGCGACCTCGATTCGCTGGTCGCGCTCGGGCCCGCGCTGATCCTTCTGGTGAAGGTCGTGCTCGGACTGCTGCTGGCGGGATTCCTGATCTTCGCCGTCTGCCAGTTCCGCTGGCGGCGCGGGCTCCGGCGGCGCGCCGCGGCCCTCCTCGAGGAATCGGAACCCGAGCGGACACCCGACGGCTGGCTCGAGCGCGGCGAGGGGCTGGCCGCCGAAGAGCGGTACCGGGAGGCCGTGCGGTGCCTGTATCTCGCATGCCTGCTGCGCTTCGACGAGCACGGGGTCGCGCGTTTCGAGCGCCACGAAACCAACTGGGAACACCTCGTGCGGATCTCCACCAGCCCCAAACTGCCCGCAGCCCTCGACTTCCGCCCGCCCACCGCCGCGTTCGACCGCATCTGGTACGGCCAGCGCGTCCGCGGGCGCGGAGACTTCGATGCGTTCCGCGCGTGGTACTCGCAGATCGTGTCGGCGCTGGAGGCGCGGGCGGCATGAGGCGGCGCGATGGCGTTCCCCAGGGGCTGTGGATCTTGGGCGGCCTGCTGGCGCTTTCTTGGGGCGTGCTGGCCCTTGGCACCGCGGGTTCGCAGGCCGTGCCCGGTCCCCACGAGCCCTCGCCGGGCGGGCTCTCGGCGTTCGCGGAACTGCTCGTCCGCAGCGGATACCACGTGCGGGTGGACCCCAGCCGGCACCCCCGCCTCACACCCGACGAACTCGCGGTGGCCGCCTTCACCGAGCCCGACGATGCGCCGTTCCTAAACGAGCACCTCGCAAACGGGGGCAACGTGCTCGCGCTGCCCGTGCCCAGGGGGTTCGACATGGCCTCCCGCGAGGTGATGGACACCACCACGCTCCTCCACGACGGCGGCGTCGAACCCCTGGAGGTCACGTGGGTTGTCGACCGCTCCGAACTCCTCCCGAACGGACTCACCGAAGGCGAACAGGACGCGTGGGTGCTGTGGTACGAGACGGACGAATCCGACTTCGCCACGCTCTACCAAGTGGACAAGGGCGTGCTGGGAACCCTCGTCGATGGCATGATCGCCACAAACCGGTTCCTTCCCAAACACGGCAACGCGGCGCTGCTGCTGGGGGTGGTTCGGGCCCTTGCACCGGAAGGCGGCACGGTGGTGTTCGTCCCCGAGACTTACGGCGCCGGCGTAGAACCCGGCCTCCTGGCGACCATCGGCCCGTGGGCTGCCGCAGCAGGGACACAGGCCGCGTGGCTGTTCGTGGTGGTCGTGTGGACCCTCGGCCGCCGCTTCGGCCTGCCGGATTCCGATCACACCCCCCAGCGCGGCGCCGCCGAACTCGTGGATGGAATCTCCCAAATCTACGACCGCTCCTCGGCGACGCCCATTGCCCTGGAAGCGGCGTGGCGCCACGCGGACCTGCGGATCCGCCGCGAGCTCAAACTCCCCCGCGGTACCCCCCGAGAGGTGCGGGACCGCCAAATCGCCTCGCCCCTTGCACACGCGCTCGCCGAGGTGGAAGCCGCGGGCGTCCTCCACCCAAAGCCGTACGAAGCGCTCCGCCTTGCACGGAACCTCGATCGACAAATGGCCTTTCAGTTCGGTTCGAAAACCCGCCCCAGCCCGCAATGAGGCAGTGTGGTGATTCACTAATCTCCTGGACTCTCCCATGCCTCCGCAGCCCCGCTGTGGAGGCTTTCGATTCGGCTCGCTGGTTAAGCCCTCCACAGCGGGACTGCGGAGGCATCTCCTTCACGGCCGCGGTCAACTGCCGCAGTATTGGTAAATCACTACACTGGCATCGGCTATAGTTGTAACATGAAGTTTGTCCGCCCATTGCTGGGGATCGTCTGCTTGTTCTGCCTCGCCGTCGGGGCCTCCGCGCAGTTCATGACCGCTGCGGAGAAGAAGGCCGAGGCCACCAAGATCGCCGCGCTGGCGAAGACCTACTCCGGCGCAAAGGCGGCATCGGTCAAGGCGCCCAAGGACGTCAAGAAGCGCACCGTGTTCGTGAAGTCCACCAACGCGTACGCCTACGCGGTGATGACGGCCGCGTCGCTGGGCCCCAAAGACAAGTATCCGCGCGCACTGCGCCTGTACCGAGAGTCCCAGAAGACCAATCCCGCCGACAAGGACTCCAAGAAGTGGGTCCTAAGCATCGAAGACATCTACAGGTCGATGGGACGCCCCATCCCGAAGTAGCCTCAAACCAAAGGTCCACCGTTGGAGTTACCCGCCGAGCGACGCTTTCGGATTCTCCTCGCCATAGGGTGCGCGTTTGCCAGCGTGCTGCCCAACCTCTACGCGCTGATCGCGACCCCTCATGGGGCGACGTACCTGGGCGTTCAGTACAACACGGACGACCACATGGTGTACGCCGCGTGGGTCAACCAGGCGATGCACGGCCACTGGCTGTTTGACAACCGCTTCACCACGGACCCCCAGCCCGGCCTGACGGTCCACCTCTACTTCCTCGCCGTCGGGTGGCTCGCCAAAGTCGTGGGCATCCAAGGCGCCTCGGCTCTCGCGCGCTGCGTGCTGACCGGTTGCCTCGTGTGGACGCTGAGCGGCTTCGTGGCGCGCGTGGCCCGCGGCAACGGGTTCGTGCAACGCGTGGGCCCGGTGCTCGCGGTGTTCGGGGCGGGGGCGGGGTTCCTGACGTGGCACGTGTTTGGAACCGAGATCGTGCGCCCAGGCATGGGGTGGGCCAAGGTCCTGTCGGGCGGACGACTGCCCACCGACGTGTGGCAGCCGGAGGGCTTCGCGTTCCCCTCGATGCTGACCTCGGGGCTGTTCGTGGCTGCCCTGTGCCTGATGTTGGTGACGTTTCAGTGCGTGCTCGATGCCCGCGAAAGTTGGAGGCCCGTGCTGCCGGGGGCGCTGGCCTTCGGCGCCTTGATGAACATCCACAGCTACGACACCCTGCTGGTCGCGATGGTGCTCGTGGGGTTCCTCGCGATGGCGTGGGCGCGGGGGCTTGCCACGGGGGTTTGGGTCGGGCGGGCGCTGGTGATCGGCGCGGGCGCGCTGCCTGCGGCGTTGTGGTTCCTCAAGGTGTTGCGCGAGGATCCGGTTTTTCAGGCACGGGCCGCCACACCCACGCTTTCGCCGGACTTCCGGGCGGTGCTGCTCGGGTACCTCGGCTTGATCGCATTCGCCCTGTTGGGCCTGGAATTGGGGCGTCGCGAAGGCGGTCCCGACGCGCGGCGCATGGGCGTGGGGCTCGCCATCCTTTCGGGGCTTTTGGTTGCGGGCTACGCCTTGGCGTCCACACACACCGAGGGATATTGGATGGGCCCCGCGGCCTGGGTGGGCGTGTTCGCGTTGTGCATCGCGGCGCTGGTGTGCCTCTCGGGCGACGACCCCACGTGGAACCTGGTGGCCGCGTGGGCGGTGTTGGGCACGGCCGCGCTGTACTTCCCGGCCCTGTTCGAGCGGAAGCTGGCGATGGGCCTGGGCATTCCGTGGGCAATTCTGGCGGCCCTGGGGCTGGCCCCGCTGCTCGGGCGAACCGAGGTCGGGAAGCGCCAAGTCGCGGGTACGATCGCGGTTCTGGGGCTGTGCGCGTCGTCGGTGGGATGGCTGGCGCGCCAGTTTGCGTTCATCCGCAACGACGTGTCGAACACCACGGTGCACTCGGTCTACATTCCCGACGACGTTGAGAAGTCGATCGAGGCCCTTCGCGCCGAGGGTCCGCGGCGCATCGTGGCCCTCGCGATGCCGGGCGTGCCGCTTCCCCGCTCCGACGCGGCGGGCGACACGTTGCCCGATACGTTCGATTCGCCCTACCTTGCCGACTTCAACCCGGTGCTTTCGGGCCTCGCGGGAGCGTACACCTATGCCGGGCACTGGAGCGAGACGCCGGACTACGAGAAGCGTCGGGCGGCCCTCACGCGGTTCTTCCTTGGCGCGACCACGGACGCGGAGCGGCGCCGATTTGCCGGCGAGGTCGGCGCCACCCACATCCTCGCCCCCATCCCCGAAGCGTTCCCCATGCTTCCGCTAGCCGACGTTTCCGGAATGGGAAAGGTCGTGGTGGACGGCACACGCTTCCGCCTGGTGCGACTGTAGGCCAGGGATCAGGGATCGGAGATCAGGGATCCGAAGTCCGGGCCCCTCGCCCCGGCCCCGCGGGGAGAGGGGTTGGGGTGAGGGGCATCCGCTTCCCGCTTCCCGCTTCCCGCTTCCCGCTTCCCGATCCCCGCTCCCCCAGCCCC
>CAYJMZ010000108.1:0-8784 GCA_964370995.1 uncultured Fimbriimonadaceae bacterium
GGGGTGGGGGGCCGCCCCCCCCCCCCCCCCGCGCCACTAGGGTCCGAACTGCGCACCTTCAACTCCGTGCAACACTCTCCCGTGCCCGCGCTTTGGCTTGGCGGAACTCGCGTTGGCTCGGAGCCCCGACGGGGTCGGGACGGTGCAAGGCGGCGCGCAAGCGCGCGCACTCCCATATCGGCGTATCATGGCGGCCATGCGTGCCGTTGACTGGCGCAGGCTCCTCCGGCAGTTCGTGTTGCTGGTATCGGTCGTCGTGATCTTGACGGGCCTCGTGTTTGCCAGCGGCTTCACCATCAGGGTGGGAACGTTCCCCTTTTGGCTCGGCATCGCCTTGGCTCTGCTGCTGTCGATCGACTTCGTCCGCGCCGCCCGGCGTCATCGATTCTGGGGGGCGCTTTGCCTTCTCCCCTTCTGGGTGTTGTTCGGCCTCATAACCCTTGGCGTGGGGGAGGGAGGCCCGCAACCTAGAACACACTGCGTCTCCAACATAAAGCAACTCGCCCTCGCGATGCTCATGTACCAAGACGACAACGACGACCGGTTCCCCCCGCCATCAGGTGCGCCGACCACGAACCCCCGCATGTTCCGTGCGGAAAACGAAGGCCCCTTTCCCCCGGCCGCGACCTGGTACACCGCTACCCGCAAATACACGGGTGGCACTCCAAACGACGCCCCACCCGTAGAGGGCTCGCCTTTCCGCTGCCCGGAGGCCATCTCCCCATGGTCCTACGCGATGAACGACCGCGTGTCAGGCTCCCGCGAGGGTTCGGCCGATGTGGCGCTCCTCTTCGAGGGGAATGCCGCTCTGCCGAACGCGTCGGGCGGACCCGAGTGGGTCGCGTACCGCCACAAGGAGGCGACCATGACGGTCATCGGGTTTGCCGACGGCCACTCGAAGGCCTTCAGCCGCGAGACGATCGCAGTCGTTCGCTGGGATCCCAAGCCCTAGTCGGGTCCAGTTTGGGAGCACGGCCCAGAATCCCGTGCCACCCCCGTGTCGGGGGTGTCCCCAGGTTCGGGAGCACGGCCTAGAAGGCCATGGCACGGGATCGGAAGAACCCAATGCAACAGCCTCCAAGCTCGCGCACTCCCATATCAGCGTATCATGCGGCCATGGGTACGGAAGACCGGCAGCGGCGCCTCGTTCAGCTCGGGATGGCCCTGGCGTCCTTCGCCCTGATGTTCGGCTACATCGCCTACGTCCGAAAGATGTATGGCGTGCGGATGTACCACAGGAGCATGGTTGAGCTCGTGCCCCCCGCTTTGGGTGCCTTGGGCCTGTTCGTCGTCGCCGTAGGGCAATCTCCAGTGGGTCGCCGGCTTGCCGCGGGGCTGGGACTCGGGCTCGTTTGGGTCGGGATGGGCCTGTACTTCGCCGTAGCTTGGGCGAGTAGCACTGGAGGGCCGTCACCCCATAACAGCTGCCTCTCCAACATGAAGCAACTCGGTACAAACATGGCCATCTATGCGGGGGACAACGACGACCGATTCCCGTTGACTGCGAGTTGGTACACGCTGTCGAACCAAATTGCGCTGGATCGTCGCCTCGATTCCCGACAGCCAGGGGAGCCGTTCCGGTGTTCCTTCGCGGATTCGCTCTGGACCTACGCGATGAACGCGAGGATGTCGGGCGGTTCTGACTACTCGACCGACCGGGTTCTCCTGTTCGAAGCCGACGCCAGTCAGCCGAACGCATCGGGTGGCCCCGAATTGCTCGTGTTTCGCCACGATGACCGAACCACTGTCACCTTTTGCGACAGTCACACGAAGGGGTTCAACCGTGAGAAGATCGCCGCCGTACGCTGGTAGGCGCGTCCGAGTTCGGCTGCGCGCCCCGGCCTACTCCATTTTCTCGAGCAGCGGCTCGGCCTGGAAGAGGTTGACTCCGCTGTCGATCAGGTCGAGGATCTTGATCATCTTCGCCTCCTCCTCCACCTGCTCCTCGAGGAACCACTGCAGGAATTGGAACCCTACGGCGTCGGCCTCTTCGGTCGCGACCTTTGCCATCTTGGTGAACTCCTTGGTGACCCGCCGCTCGCTGGCCAGGGCAGCTTCCACAGCCTCGCGCGCCGACCCGAACTTCGTGGGCACGCCACCCAGGGCGGGCAGGTCGAAGTGCGTGTCGGTGTCGAGCAGGAAGTTCATGATCTTCATCGCGTGGCCCGCCTCTTCCATGGACTGCTCGTGGAACAGCTTGCCCCACCCGTCCAGGCTCTCTCGGCGGAAGTACAGCGAGATCGCGAAGTACATCTGATGCGCTGTGAGCTCGCTCTTGATTTGGGCTCGCAACAGGTCTGCCAGTTTCTTGCTGATCATGAACAGAGCATACCGGGGGGGATTTCGTGGTGGTGCAAGGCGGCGCGCAAGCGCGCGCACTCCCAAACCGGAACACTACTTGGTGCCGATGGCGCGCTCCAATTGGGCGCGGGCGGTGCGCACGTCGCTTTCGGTCTGCACCAGGGTGCGCTCGGCGGAGAACAGGAGGTTTTGGGCGTCGGTGACCTCCAGGAACTGACCGATGCCCCCCTGGTAGCGGCCTTCCGACACGCGCAGCAGCTCTCGAGCGATCTGGACCTGGGCGTTTGCGGTATCGGAGCGGCGCTCGGCGGTATCCAGTTCGACGAACGCGTTGCTCACGTCGCTGATCACCGTGTGCCTCACCGCCACGAGGTCGGACTCCGCGGCCTGCTGCTGCGCGCGGGCCTCGCGGGAGCGGCCCCTTGCCAGCCCGCCATCGAGGAGGTTCCAGGTCAGGGAGAGCCCCCACGAGCCGGTTTGCGAGCCCGCCAGGTTCGTCTCGCCGCGGCCGCTCAGCGTGCTCGACGCCGAGATCCGTGGCGCGTTGATGCTCTGGGCGGCCCTCAGGCTGTAGCCCGCCGACCTGTACTTCGCCTCCACCTGCAACACCTCGGGGCGCTGACCCAAGGCCTGGTCGACCAAAGCGTTGAGATCGCGGGCACCCATCGTCTCAAGCGCGGGCTGCTCGGACGGGAGCAGCGACGTGCGGGGATCTTCGCCGAGCAGCTCCGCCAGCGCGATCTGGCTGAGCATCGCCGTGCGGCGGGCGCTCTCCATCGACAGAACCGCGTCCGCGTAGTTGGTCTTCGCGCGCAGGAAATCGCCCGGAGCGCCGAGCCCCGAATCGAGCCTCGCCTCCGCCAGGTCGAGCTGCCGCTTGCGGTTCGTCAGATTGCGATCGCTTACGCCGACCAGGTTGCGGTTTTGGTTCCACGCGTAGTAGGCGTTACGGACCAGCAGCACCACACCCTGCTCGAGACCCGCCAAACCGAACTCGGCGGCCTGTTGGTCCGACCGGCCCTGCGCGGCTTGGCTGCGCGTGCGCTCGAAATCGAACAGAAGCTGCTGCAGGGTAAGGGACGTGGAAACGCTACCCGCGGTGACGCTGCTGCCTGCCAGGGTGTCCGTGTGGCTCGCGCCGCCTGACACGCTCAGCGACGGACTCAGGCCGGCACGAGACTGCTCGGCACGCCCTCCCGCCGCCGCCACGTCGGCCCGAGCCCGCACGAGCGCCGGAAGTTGGCGCAGCGCAAGGGACACGGCCTCGTCTGCGCTCAGCGTCTTGACCGCACGCCCTGGCGGAAGGGGCAGCACGAGCGCCGGCGGAACCACCACGTCGGGAGTCTGGGGCTTGATCGGGGGCGTCTGGGCAAACGCCGAGGCGGTTGCGGCAAGCACGACGAGGCTGAGAAGGAATCGAGAGTCTGGTTTCATGGTTGTGTTGGTTGGTTGGCTTCAGGAAAGCCCCTCACCCCTGCCCCTCTCCCCGCAAGCGAGGCGAGGGGTTCCCGGATGGAGGGAGTTGAGGGACCCCTCACCCCCTGCCCCCTCTCCCCCGGAGGTGCGAGGGGGTTCAGAGATCAGAGCCCACCCCCGCTTCCGGCAACCGCTCGGCGGCGGCGGTGCTGGGCTCCACGTACTTCGAAGGAGCCACGTCGCGGTCGATCCCGGTGATCTTGCGCGCCAGATCGTCGAACAGCGTGTACACGGTGGGCACCACAAACAGCGTGAGAAGCGTCGACGTCATCAGCCCACCCACCACCGCCGTGGCCAAAGGCGTGTACATTTCGGAGCCGCTGCCCATGCCGATCGCGAGGGGGAGCATGCCCAGCGACGCCGCGAGCGTGGTCATCAGAATCGGCCTCAAACGCGTGGGACCCGCCAGCAGAATCGCCTCGTCCCGGGGTATCCCGCGGCCGCGCAACTGGTTGGTGTAGGCCACCAGCAGAATGCCGTTCTTCACCACGATCCCCACGAGCATCAACAGACCGATGAACGCCGTCAACCCGAACGCCCGATCGGTCAGGAACAAGGCCAACACCAACCCGATGGCGCAAAGCGGAACCGAGGTCAGCACCACCAGCGGGTAGATGAACGACTCGAACAGCGCCGCGAGCAGCATGTAGATCAGGGCGATCGCCAGCAACACCGCGAGACCCAGCCCCGCGAACTCCTCCTGGCGCTGGAGCTGCTGTTGGCCAAACGACCAGCGGTACCCCTCCGGAAGCGCAACGGTGGCCAGCGCCGCCTCGATGTCGGCCTGCACCTCGCTCTCCGCGCGCTCGGCGATGCGCCCGCCCACCGAGATGTAGCGCTGCCGATTGTTGCGGTTGATCTGGTTGGGCCCAACGCCTGGAACGGGCTTGGCCACTTGGCCCAGGAGCACCGGCTCGCCCAGCCGCCCGGAGTTCATGACCGGAAGGGTGAGAAGCTGCTGCGTGGTCTTGCGCAATGCCTCGGGCACCTGCACGTAGATCGGGTACTGATAACCGTTCTCCTGATAGTAGGAGGAGAGTTGCCCGTTTGTGCTCGCCGAAAGCGTGGCCGCGACATCCGCAAACGACACCCCAAGCGTTTGAGCCTTGTCGCGGTCGACCGTCCAGTGCAACTCGGGACTCGACTCCTCGACCGACACATCGACGTTCTCGAGCCCGGGAATGCCGTCCATGGCGGCGCGAACCTGCTCTGCGACCTTGGGCAAGACCTTCAGATCGGGCCCGTACACCTCCACGGAGATGCCCGAGTTGTTGCCTCCGAGAATGTTTGCCACGACATCGTAGGGGCTGACCTGCGCGCGGATGCCGGGCAGTTTGCCGAGACGCTGCTGAAGGCGCTTGACCACATCCTCGGTCTCTGCCTTTCGCACGGCCTTGAGCCGAACGGTCGCCGAGCCGAAGTTCGCCGAGCCCCCGCCGCCACCCGCACCCCGCGCACTGACGCCCGTTCCCGCGCCGACGACCACGGTCCGCACGTCGGGGTCCGCCATCAGAATCTGCTCGACCTGCTTCATCAGGCCCTGCGTGACCTGGAGAGCGGTGCCGACCGGTAGCCTGATGCGAACCGAGAGGTCGCCGCTGTCGGTCTGCGGCAGTTGCTCGCGGCCCACCAGCGGCCAAAGCACCAGTGCCAAGCCAACGGTTCCAAGGGCGATTCCCACGACGGCCCCGCGCCGCTTGATGGCCCACACCAGGCCGTTTCGATAGCTGTTGTCGAGCGCCTGGAGCCACACGCCGACCCGATCGAACACACGGGTCAGCACGTTGGGTATGTGCCCGTGCGCCTCGCGCAGCTCCGGGTGCGCCTCCTCGACCACCTCCTCCTCGTGGATCATCCGGGAGGCGAGCATCGGCACGGCCGTCGTGGCATCGAGCAGCGAGATTGCAAGCGAGAACACCACCACGAGCGCGAATTGGGTGAACGTCTGTCCCGCCTGCCCCTTGATCAGAAGCAAGGGCATGAACACGATCATCACGGTGAACGTCGACGCGCACACCGCCGACATGATCTCCTGCGCACCGCTCACCGCCGCCTCGGCCCTGCGCTTGCCGTCCCGCTCGATGTGCCGGTAGATGTTTTCAAGCACAACGATGGCGTCATCCACGATCAAACCCGTCGCCAACGCCAGCCCGCTCAGCGAGATGGTGTTGATCGTGAACCCACAGAAGTAGATCAGCGAGAACGTTGAGATGATCGAGACGGGGATGGAGAGCGCCACCACAAACGTGCTGCGGATGTTGCGAAGAAAGAACGTGATGATCAGGATCGCGAGCACCGCACCGATCATTGCGGTCTGCTCGAGGTCCGCGATCGCGCCCTGGATGAAGCGGGACTGGTCGTAGGCCGCCTTGAACGTAAGGTTCGGGTAGCGCCCTTGGATCAGTGCGACTTGCTTCTTCACGTTCTCGGCGGTCGTTACCGTGTTCGCCTCGCTCTGCTTGGTGATCGACACGACGATCGCCGGTTTGCCGTCCATGCTGGTGAACGAGCGCGCCTCCTGGCTTGCATCCCGCACGTTCGCAACCTGGCTGAGCGTGATGAGGCGCCCGTTGACACTCCCCAGCGGCAAGGCCTTGAGATCGTCGATCGAGGTGAAGTAGCCGATCACCCGGATCCCGACCTCGGTGTTGCCCTCGCGCGTGATGCCCGCAGGGAGGCTGGTGTTCTCTTCGCGCAGCCGGCGGGACACATCGGCGATGGACAGGTGGAATGCCTGAAGCCGGGCCGGGTCGACGTCTAGGAGAATCGCCCGATCCTGACCGCCCCCGATATTGACCTGCGCGACGCCCCCGGCAGCCTCGAGGATCGGGCTGATCTCGGTGTTCATCAGGTCCCGCAGCTTGACCAGATCCGGTTCGCCAGACACCCCGTACATCAAGATCGGCAGCGTCGAGGGATCAAACTTGAAAACGGTGGGCTCGCTGACGTTCGGATCGTTCGGGAACCGGCGCTTGGCCCTCTGCACGGCCTGCATGACGTCGATCGACGCCGCATCGATGTCCACCCCGTAGTCGAACTGCAGGCGCACGAAGGAGCTGCCGAGCGAAGAGTTCGAGCTGACCATTTTGAGCCCGGGCACCGTCGATACGGCCTGCTCGAGGGGTCTCGAAATCTGCGTCTCCATCTCTGCCGGCGCGGTGTTCGGCCATTGCACGTTCACCGCGACAGTCGGACTCTGCACGCGCGGCAAGAGGTCGATCGGGAGCCGCCCGAAGCACACCAGCCCCAGCAGCACAAGCGCGGCGATGCGCATCGTCACCGCCACCGGACGCGAAACGGAGAACTGGGCGACGTTCATGGGCGCCCGCCTGAGCGACCGCCTGGGCGGCTCCCCGAACCCCTTGGCGGCCCTTCGGAGCCCGTGGTGACCTTCTGGCCGTCGCGCACAGGCCGATAGGCGAGCGTCACGACCTTCTCGCCGGCCTTCAAACCGCCGAGGATCTCCACGTGGCTCGCATCCGCGATGCCGATCTTTACGGGGCGGTCGTGGGCCACGCTCTTTGCATCGATGGTGGTGACGACGCTCG
The DNA here is from genome assembly GCA_964370995.1 of uncultured Fimbriimonadaceae bacterium. Lineage (GTDB taxonomy): Bacteria > Armatimonadota > Fimbriimonadia > Fimbriimonadales > Fimbriimonadaceae > JAMLGR01. Next base: position 7,326 of record CAYJMZ010000108.1, read on the forward strand.
CGCCGGACGGCGAGGTGCGCACCGCCTCCCGTGGAACGGCGACCTTGGCCGCAACGCGCTTGCTCACAATCGTCGCGCGGCCGTACATGCCCGACTTGATCACCCGATCCGGATTCGGCACTTTGATGCGGATCCCAAACTGACGGCTCTGCAAATCCGCGGCGGGGTTGATATTCGAAACCGTGCCGTCGACCTTTCGCCCGGGCATCGCATCAAACGCGATCTCCACCAACTGGCCGACCCGCACCTTGTCGCTGTGCTCAAGCGGCAGTGCGGCCACGACGTACAGCGAATCGACGCTTTCAACGATCAGCACGGGCTGGGAGGGGGAGGCCATCGAACCCGGATCTCCCGTGCGGCGGGTCACGATACCATCGATGGGCGAGGTCAGGACGGTCTGAGAAAGTTGGGCTCTCGCCTGCCGAAGCTGCGCGCCGGCTGCGTTGACAGAGGCCTGCAACGCGGCGAGGTTCTGCCGGTAGGCGGGCGACTGCGCCCTGTTCGCGCTCGCCACGTCGAGCCCCGCGCCAGCCTGATCGACCTTCGCCTTCGACGCCGCGATGTCCGAAGTTCCCTTACGGCGCACGATCGAAGCCGAGTTCGTGGCGATCTTGAGATCGGATTGGGCGCCCGCCACCGTGGAGGACGCGGACTGGAGTTGGCCGCGCGACACTTCGACGGTCTTCTTCTGGACCTCCACCGCCGTTCGGGCGTCGTCGACCTCTTGCGCCGCGATGAAACCCTGCTTGTAGAGACTTTCAGTCCGGGTCAGGCGGGTTTGGGAGTTGGCGAGGCTCGCCTGCTCGCGCTCGAGGATCGCCTGGGCGTTGCCCGCCTGCGCCTGAGCGGACCGAAGCCTGGCCTCGGCCTGGGCCACGACGGCGTCCGCCGATGCGACCTGGGAATCGTAGTTCGTACGCGTTTGTTCGAAGTCCGCCCTGGCGCTCGTGAGGCTGGCGGTCTGCTGCTGAATCTGACTCTGGACACCCACTTCAGCGGGGTTCTGGGACAGCTGCGCCTGGGCAAGCCGCGCACGCGCCTGCGCGACGTTTGCCTCCTGCTGCAGCACCTGCGCCTGGATTTCGCTGGGATCGATGCGAACCAGGGGTTGCCCCACCCTCACCGGATCGCCCTCCCGGGCCTGCAGGAACTCGATGCGCCCGCTGACCTTCGGCGCCATCGCGGCCTGCACCGCGGCCTCGGCGGTTCCCACCGCGTCGATGCCCAGCACGATCGTGCGAGGCGCCGCCTCCGCGATTTCGACAGCGGGAGCCCCTCCCTGACGGGCAGTCTGCTGCTGAACCTGATCGGACTCAGTGGCCTTCTTGCCGGTGTAACGCCAGCCAACGAGCAACACCAAAGTGAGAACCGGCACGCCGATCCAGAGCGTTTTCTTCATTCGAGACATGGGCTGAACAGTTTTACGCTATTGCGGGGGCCGGCTGTTCCGGTTTTAGAG
>CAYJMZ010000109.1:0-8724 GCA_964370995.1 uncultured Fimbriimonadaceae bacterium
ACCTTGCGTCCTGCCCAAGAGTGCTCATCGTGCTCCCCGAGTACGACGAGGTCACGCACAGGTGTTTCCGCAACCTCAAGAACGTGGTGGTGCGGACCGCGCCCTCCGGCAAGGGCGATGAAACAAAATCTGCCGTCTTTTCGACGCGCGACGTGATGGTGGCCCACCAGGTGCTCATCGTCAAGGCCGCGCTTGCGAGGATCGAGGAGGTCTGGGCCAAGTGAAAAGCCCTTACGATATCATTCTTCAGCCCTACATCACCGAGAAGTCGGCTGCCCAGTCGTACGGCGATCCGAACGTGAAGGAGGAGTCGAACCTCGTCCGCAAGTACACGTTTGTTGTTGCCAAGAGCGCCAACAAGATCGAGATCAAGTCCGCGATCGAAGAGATCTACAACAGCGGCAAGAAGAAGAAGGACGACTTGATCGAGGTCCAGCAGGTGCGCACGATCACGATGAAGGGCAAGAAGAAACGTGTGCGCTCGCGATACAACATCGCCGGCCACCGACCCGACCGCAAGAAGGCGATCATCACGCTGGCCAAGGGTCAGATGCTGGAGGATTACGGAGTCTAACATGCCGATCAAACAGCACAAACCGACGTCTCCCGGCCGGCGCTTCATGGCGTCCGCCACCTACTCGGAGCTCACGAAGGGCAAGCCGACCAAGACGCTGACGGGCCCGAAGCCACGGACGGGCGGGCGAAACAACACGGGCCGCACCACGTCGTTCAACCGCGGCGGAGGCAACAAGACCCGCTACCGAATCGTCGATTTCAAGCGCGAGAAGGACGCGTATCCGGCGCTTGTCGCCGCCATCGAGTACGACCCGAACCGGACGTGCCGCATCGCGCTGCTTCACTACCGAGACGGAGAGAAGCGGTACATCCTCGCGGCCAAGGGGCTTGAGGTGGGAGCGACCGTGCAGAGCGGCCCTGGGGCGGACATCCTTCCCGGCAACGCGCTTGCGCTGAAGAACATCCCGCTCGGCACGCTGGTGCACAACATCGAGATGCAGCCCTTCAAGGGTGGGCAGATGGTGCGCGCGGCCGGCACCTCCGCACAGGTGATGGCGAAAGAGGGCGACTACGTGACCCTTCGCCTGCCCAGCGGCGAGATGCGCATGGTGCGCGCCACGTGCCGCGCCACCGTGGGCGAGGTGGGCAACGCCGAGCACGAAAACGAATCGATCGGCAAGGCCGGAAAGAATCGGGGGCTCGGACGTAAGCCGCATGTGCGCGGCGTCGTGAAGAGCCCGCGGGACCACCCGCACGGCGGCGGCGAGGCCAAGTCACCGGTCGGACGCAAGAAGGGTCCGGTCGACCGATGGGGCAACAAGGCGCTGGGTGCGAAGACGCGCTCGAACAAGCGCACCGACAAGTTCATCATCCGCCGGAGGGACAAGAAGTAGGCAGGCCCCCGGGGCAAGCGAGTAATCACTTATGGCGAGAAGTCTGAAGAAGGGATTCTTTGTGGACGACCACCTCATGAAGAAGGTGGTCGCCCTCAACGAGACGGGTGAGAAGCGGCTGATCAAGACCTGGTCGCGCCGGTCGACGATCACCCCTGACATGGTCGGGCACACGTTCGCCGTGCACGACGGGCGCAAGCACGTGCCCGTGTTCGTGACGGAGAACATGATCGGGCACAAGCTCGGTGAGTTCGCTCCGACCCGTACGTACCGAGGTCACGGCGGGGTCGTGCCGGACAGAGGCACGCGACTTCGTTGATGCCGGCGTCGGGCGGAGAACCCTCCCGGGAAGGTAGACTACAGCGCTTTGCACCAAGGTGCGGACGCCGCAAAATGGCTTGAGCAATGGAAGTAAGAGCAGTATCTAAATATGTGAGGGTCCAGCCGAGAAAGGTGAGGATCATTGCCGACGAAGTTCGCGGCAAGACCGCCCAGTACACGGTGGCCCTCTTGCGGTACCACCCGAGCAAGAGTGCAAAGGCGCTCCGCAAGGCGTTGATCACCGCGATGGCGAACGCCCAGGAGAACCACGGGCTCTCGCCGGAGACGTTGCGAATCCAGACGATCATGGTGGACGAGGGGCCGCGGCTGAAGCGCATGCAGCCCAAGGCCATGGGCAGAGGCGGCCGCATCGTGAAGAAGACGAGCCACATCACGGTGGTCGTCGAAGAGTTCGAACCGGCGGGCAAGATCAAGCCGCACGGCACCAAGGCCAAGCCAAGGCCGTCGCTGGCAGGCGCCAAGAAGGGCAAGAAGCAGGCTTCAGCCGCGAAGCCCGTTGAGGCCGCGCCCGTGGCCGAGCCCGAGGTTGTGGAGGAGGCTCCGGTCGTCGAGGCCGAGGCTGAGGACGCGTCCGCGGAAGAGCCGACCGAACAGGCGGACGACGAACAGAAGGGAGCGGAGTAGATTTGGGCCAGAAGATTCATCCGGTAGGGTTTAGGGTCGGTGTGATCCGTGGTTGGGACAGCCACTGGTTCTTCGGCAAGAAGGGATACGGCCCCGCGATCGTGCTCGACGACAAGATCCGCAGGTTCATCAAGAGCCGTATGGGGCTTGGCAACGTTTCGCGCGTCGAGATCGAGCGTGCCGCGAATCGCGTGAAGGTCACGATCTTCACCGCGCGGCCTGGAGCGATCATCGGCCGAGGCGGAAAGGGCATCGACGAGCTGACCGACACCTTGAACGGGCTCGTCCGAAGGGACGACCCCACTTCGGTCGTGCAGGTCAACGTCACCGAGGTCCGCCAACCCGAACTCGACGCGCAGTTGGTTGCCGAGAACATCTGCATCCAGCTCGAGCGCCGAATCTCGCACCGCCGCGCGATGCGCCAGGCGATGACCCGCATGACGCGCATGAATGGCCGGGGCATGAAGGTGCAGGTCTCCGGCCGACTCAACGGCTCGGAAATCGCACGCCGCGAGAGCGACAAGACCGGAAAGATCCCGCTGCACACCCTGCGCGCGGACATCGACTACGGCTTTGCGATCGCCGCGACCATGTACGGGTCCATCGGCGTCAAGGTTTGGATCTACAAGGGCGAGGTCTTGCCGGAGCGGAAGCACGTGCAGGAAATCGTGATGCCGCGCCGCCGCCAGCCCGTTGGGGTGGAGGTCGAAGGAGCCATGCCGGTTGCGGCGGAGCTCGAGACCGATTTCGAGGCCCCGGTGATCGAGAGCGTCCCTGTGGACACGGAGGAGGTGTAGCCCCATGTTGATGCCTAAGAGGGTCAAGTTCCGCAAGCAGCACCGAGGTCGTCGAGCCGGTCGTGCGATGCGTGGCAATGCGATTTCATTCGGCGATTACGGGCTCGTCGCGCTGGAGGCCGGGTGGGTCAGCAGCCGCCAGATCGAATCTGCCCGTATCGCCATGACGCGCCACATCAAGCGCGGCGGCAAGGTGTGGATCCGCGTGTTCCCGGACAAGCCGATCACCAAGAAGCCGCTTGAGACGCGTATGGGCAAGGGTAAAGGGCCCGTCGAAGGATGGGTCTGTGTCGTCAAGCCCGCTCGTGTGATGTTTGAGATGAACGGTGTGCCCGAAGATGTGGCCAAGGAAGCCATGCGGCTTGCCATGCACAAGATGCCCATCAAGTGCAAGTTCATGACCCGCAAGGATTTTGAAATCGTCGGTTCGGCCATGGAGGCCGCAGTCGGCGCGTAGCGCAGAGAACCCAAGCATGAAAGACTTGAAGCCAGCCGAATTGATCGAAAAGAGCGTTCCTGAAATGGAAGAGATGCTCAAAGTCGAACGAGCCGCCCTTTACAAGGCGCGCCGCGACCTCGTGTTTCGCCAGATGACCGACACCACGAGCCTCAAGGTTCGCCGCCACAACATCGCGCGGATCCACACGGCGATCACCGAGAAGAAGGGGGGAGGCTCCAAATGAGCGACAACCCCGTTCCGAACCCGGCCGCCGACGAGGCGCGCACATCCTCCCGCAAGGTCCGCCACGGCATGGTCGTGAGCAACAAGATGGAGAAGACCGTGGTCGTCGAAATCGAGCGACGCGTCCAGCACGCGTTGTACGGCAAGACCGTTAGGCGGACGAACAGGTTTAAGGCGCACGATCTGCTGGGCTGCGATATCGGAGACCGAGTAGAGATCATGGAGACGCGTCCGATCAGCCGGGAGAAGCGCTGGCGTGTCACACGGATCCTCGAAAAGGTGAAGTAGCGCTCCAAGCGGTTTTCTTGTCCAGGAAGAAGAGATGATTCAACAGTTCAGCAGACTTAAGGTCGCGGATAACTCCGGCGCGCGCATCGTGATGTGTATCCGTGTGCTCAAGGGTTCCCAACCGCGGTACGGCGGCGTCGGCGACGTGATCGTGGCCTCGGTCAAGGTCGCCACTCCCAACATGCCCGTCAAGAAGGGCGATGTGATCAAGGCGGTCGTGGTGCGGACAAAGGATGCGGTTCGGCGGAGCGACGGCTCGACCCTCAGATTCGACGAGAACGCGTGCGTGTTGATCAACCCGTTGACGCTCGAGCCCCGAGGGACTCGCATATTCGGGCCGGTGGCTCGCGAACTGCGCGACAAGAACTTCATGAAGATCGTGTCGCTCGCACCGGAGGTGCTGTAATGCCGACCAAGGCACAACTCAAGAAGCTCGGGAAGAATCCCAGGCTCAAGGTCCGCACCGGTGATCGCGTGATGATCATCTCGGGAAAGGATCGGGGCCAGATCGGTTTCATCGCGGCCGTCGCACCGCGCGAGGACAAGGTCATCGTTCTCCAGGACAACCCGGAGCACCCCGATCAACCGTTGCCGCTCAACAAGGCCGTCAAGCACCGGAAGGCGCGCATGCAGGGTGAGAAATCGGCCCGCGTGCACATCCCCGTGCCCATCCACGTGAGCAACGTGATGGTGCTCGATCCGAACACCGACAAGCCGTCGCGCCTCGGTCGGCGCAAAGGGGACGACGGCAAGATCGTCCGGTACGCGAAGAAGAGCGGCGAGGTCGTCAAAGACGCGCCAGTCGCAGAGAAGTAGGGCCCTCCGCCCCGCCTGGTCGGAAATCAGGCGAAAGGAACCAACATGGCAAGAAAAGAGAAAGAGATTGAATCGACGGGCGTGCTCCCTGAGCCGCGCCTGACGAAGGTGTACAAGGAAAAGGCGATTCCCGCCCTTCAAGAGCGGTTTGGCTACACGTCACCGATGCAGCTCCCACGACTCGAGAAGATCGTGATCAACATGGGCACCGGCAGCGGCGAGAAGGACCCCAAGAACCTCGAGAACAGCATCCGCGACATGACCCTGATCTCCGGACAGAAGCCCGTGACGACCATCGCCCGCAAAGCCATCTCGAACTTCAAGCTGCGCGAAGGCATGAAGATCGGCTGCAAGGTCACCCTGCGCGGCAAGCGGATGCACCACTTCTTCGACAAGCTCGCCACCGTGGTTCTCCCCCGCATCCGTGACTTCCAGGGCCTCTCGCCCAAGGCGTTCGACGGCCGCGGCAACTACGCGTTGGGCCTCAAGGAGCAGCTGGTGTTCCCCGAGATCCCCTACGACACGTTCGATCGCCTGCGCGGCATGGACGTGATCATCTGTACGACCGCCAGGACCGACGAAGAGGCGCGCGTGTTCCTCAAAGCCATGGGCCTCCCCATTCGCGAGAAGTAGTCGACTGGTCCCCGTCAGCTCTTCTTGCCCTTCGACACCACTACCGTAATCTGCGTGAGCCCCTTCACCCGTTTCAACGTCACAGCCATGAGATATCCGCCGGGAGCACTTCCCGTGAGGATGCGCTGGTCGGGTTGGGTGCCTGCCAGGTGCACTGGCATCGAGCCTTCGTAGAACGCCACGACCTTGTCCAGCGGGTCGGTCGTGGTGCGCATCATCGTGTCGATCACCGCCTCGGGGCCGAGGGTGCGTTGGTCGGCGTAGTCGCCCCACTTCTTGGAGCCGGGGTAGTTCACGGGAACCACCGGCGTGGCCCTTGGGGCGTTCGTCTTGCCGGGCGGGGGGCTTGTCGGTGGATTGGGCGGGACACGATCCGTGGTGGCCGGGGCCTCCGCAGGCCCTGTCTGGGATTGGGCACCGGACGGCGTGTTCTGAGCGGCATCGAGGGGTGCCGGAGGGGAAGAGTCAGGCTTGGGTGCAGAGCAGGAGCCCAGCCCGAGTCCAAGCAACACGAGGGCGACCATACGAAGCTCCATTGGGGGGATTATGGCGAACAGCTACAATGGGGCATGCGCCTCGAAGCCGATCAAGAGGAGCGCCTCGACCAGTTCCTTGCCCGTCTCATGCCGGAGTACAGCCGGTCGAGGCTCGCGAAGGAGATCAAAGACGGGACCGTGAAGGTGGGCGGGAAGCCGCAGAAGCCCGCGTTTCGTCTGGAAGTGGGCATGGTGGTCGACGTGGCCCACCTCGCTCCGTCGCGTCCCCCGCACAACCTCGAGCCCTCCGACATTGGCGTTCCCGTGGTGTTTGAAGACGACCACATGATGATCGTCAACAAGCCGCGCGGCCTGGCCACCCATCCCGCGCCCTCGCTGCACGAGCCGACCTTGGTGAACGCCCTGCTGGGACGTGGCGGGGGCCTCAGCGGGGTCGCCGGCACGTTTCGGCCCGGCATCGTGCACCGGCTCGACAAGGCCACAACCGGCCTGCTGATGGTCGCCAAGAGCGATCAGGCGCACCGGGGCCTTGCGCGGCAGATCGAGCAGAAGACCGCCGAGCGCCGCTACTTCGCGGTGGTGGCGGGGTTCGTCGAGCGCGAGCGGTTCTCGATCGAGGCGCCCATCGCGCGCAGCGTGAGGGATCGCAAGAAGATGACCGTGGACTTCATGGGCAAGCCGGCCGTCACGCACGTGCATCGCATCGAGCGCCTGGACGCGGGTACCCTGCTCGGCATCCGCCTGGAGACCGGCCGCACCCACCAGATCCGCGTTCACCTCGCCGCGGTCAAACACCCGGTGCTCGGCGACCCCGCCTATTCGCCCCCCGAGTACGCCGAGGGCCCCCTGCAATTGCACGCGGCGTTCCTGGCGTTCAACCACCCCATCTCGGGCGAGCCCCTCTCGTTCTACGCGGACCCGCCAGAAGACTTCCTCGGCTTCGGCCACGTCGAACGCTCCCAGCTCGACCCGTTCTAGCCTCGTGGTTTCCCATGTAGCACAGGCTCCCAGCCTGTGTCCGGATTGCCTCAATCCCAAATCCTGTATCCTCCCACCCATGGGCGACATGATCTCCTTCAAGGGCAACGGCACGATCTATCAGGGCTACATCGCGCGTGCGGAGGGTGGCGGGCCAGGCGTGATCGTGCTCCAGGAGTGGTGGGGGCTGGTGGGGCACATCAAGTCGGTGGTGGACCGGTTCGCCGACGAGGGGTTCACCGCGCTGGCGCCCGACCTGTACCAGGGCGAAAGCACGAACGACCCCGACGAGGCGGGCTCGCTGATGATGGCGCTCAACATTGCAGACACCGAGAAGGCCCTGCGCGGGGCTGTGGACGCACTGCTGGCCGATGACGCGTGCTCGAGCGACAAGGCGGGTGTCGTAGGCTTTTGTATGGGTGGGCAGCTGTCCCTGTTCGCGGCGGCGACGAACCCCAAGGTGGGCGCGTGCGTGGACTTCTACGGCATCCACCCCAGCGTGCATCCGCCGTTTGAGAAGCTGGAAGCCCCGGTGCTGGGGTTCTTCGCCGAGCACGACGCCTACGCCTCGCCCGAGGTCGTGGGAGCGCTTTCCCAACGACTCGACGACTTGGGGAAGGAGCACGAGTTCCACCTGTACTCCGGCGCGCACCACGCGTTCTTCAACGACGGTCGCCCGGAGGTGTACGACCCCAAAGCCGCCGCCGACGCCTGGGCCCGCATGCTGGGGTTCTTCGAAGAGCGGCTGTAAGGCAAGGAGGTGCCGGGGGTCGGGTCCGTTTTAGAGTGCGCCGAGTCATCGGCGCTTTCGCAGCGTCTCGCAAACCACCGTGCAAGCGGAGCGCCAACAATGATCTCGGTACGCCGATGAATCGTCGCACTCCCATATCGGATACTGGCCCTATAATGCGTTGATGATCGCCGTTCTCGCCGCGCTGTGCCTCATGGGTCCCCCTGCAATCCAGGGGAAAACGTTGCTGCAGCAGGTCGTGCCCAACCCGACGGGCCAGAACGGCTACGAGGAGTACCTGCGGGCGGCCCAGATCGTGTACGAACCTGACATAGGTGTGTACCTGATGTGGCAACCGGGGGTGGGCGCAAGTCGGGAACTCCCTGCGGATCACCCGGAAGCCGCCAAGCGACACGAACTCCTCAAGCGGCTTGAGAAGATGACGCTCCTGGAGGTGCGGCGGGAGGCTCTCAACCGGTACGGCGAGGCGCTTGTGTGGGTGCGGCAGGGCAATGCGAAGCCTGTGTTCGACCCGAGGCAGGACATCAACTCGGCGAGCCTGTTTCCAGAACTCGCCCATTTCAGGAGCCTCGCAAAGCTCGCGGGAGCAGCTGCGTATGTCCACGACGCGGACGGAAACTCGGCCAAGGCAACGGAGACCCTCCTCGACGCGCTCACCATGAGCAACAACATCGAACCCTCGACGATCATCTCGTATCTGGTGGGTGTGGCCTGCCAAGCCATCGTGCTGTCGTCGTTCCAGACGCGGATGGACAGGCTGTCGACCACGGACGCCGAGCGCGTGGCAGACGCCGTGACCCGAAGGTTGGTGCAGACACCGGCCGTGGGGGGTGCCATGCCTGTCGATGCCCGAATAATGGCAGGAATCAATGACGACCTCCAACAGCCGCCGCCCGATGTCGGGATC
>CAYJMZ010000110.1:0-3145 GCA_964370995.1 uncultured Fimbriimonadaceae bacterium
GGCCTACTCCTTGCGAACCCGATCCCTGATCCCTGATCCCTGATCCCTGATCCCCGATCCCTGATCCCCGATCCCCGGCTCACAGGTCCGCGTACACGAACGTGTGGTCGCTCGGCCGCTCGGCGGAGCGGGGGTCCTTGTCGATGGTGCATCCGGTGAAGCGGTCGGCCAGGGCTGCCGTGGCGTAGATGTGGTCGATCCGCCACCCCAGGTTGCGTTCGGGGGCGCGCGGGATCACGAAATCCCAATAGGTGTAGTGTCCCGGGCCCTGGTGGAACCGGCGAAACACGTCCTCCAGGCCCCACGAGGTGATCGCGGCGAGGCGCTCGAACTCGTCCGGATGGTGCCCGACCCCGCCCAGGTGCCGCTTGGGCTCGTACACGTCCTCGGGGGTCGGCGCGATGTTGATGTCGCCGAGCCACACGAGAGGATCGGTCGGACGGTACCGCTCGGCGAGCATCGTGCGGAACCGCTCGAGCCAGCGCAGCTTATACACCCACTTGTCGGTGCCGACCTCGGTGCCGTTGGGCACGTAGGTGTTCACGATCGCCACGCCGTCGAGTTCGGCGGTGATAATGCGGCAGTCCTCGGGGAACAGCGGATCGCCAAAGCCCGTTCGCACGCTCCGCAACGGCCGCCGGCTGATCAAGGCCACCCCGTACCGCGCCTTCTGCCCATGGACCGCAGCATGCCACCCCCACTCCTCAAACTCGGCGACGGGAAACTTGGAGTCCTCGCACTTGATCTCCTGAAGGGCCAGCACGTCGGGCTCGAACTCCGCCAACCACTCGAGGATGATGGGCAGGCGGACCCGCACGGAGTTGGCGTTGAAGGTGGCGAGCCGCACGGCCCGAGGTTACCCGTGGGGTCCTCTAACCGCAGATGACGCAGATGGGCGCAGATTCGGATCCGATTTCCATCTGCGCCCATCGGCGTCATCTGCGGTCGAAAAACTACCCTCCTAATCGGGGATCCACTGCACGTGGCCGTCGGCGTAGGCTACGGCGCGGCCTCCGGGGCCGGGGACACTGCCGATGGGGGTCCCGGCCGGATTCGCAATTCCGTTGATGGGGCCACCCGCGAACGTGTAGGCGAACCCCTCGAGGATCGAACCGTTCTTCACGTAGGGCTGGAGGAGGGAGTTCACGTCGCCGGCGGGTGGGAGCACGTCATCGTAGTCAACCGCGTACATCAGGAGCGCGAGAGCACACTGCTTGGCGTTCGAGATCGCCTTGGCGCGCTCGGCCGCGTCCACCATCTCTTTGAACTTGGCGGCATCCATCTTGATGAGCGGCCGCACGAACAGGGCCTGGGATGTGTCGAAGAGCACGCCGTCCAGAGTAGGCGACAGTTCGGCCATCCTGCCCACGTCGCCTGAGATCACGACGGGCTTGGACTCCCCTTCGCTCGCCCGCAGCTTCAGTTGCCGTCCGAAGTCAGGACCCGTTCCGATCCGGGCCATCTCGAGCCGCAGGTCGCCGGTGGGTCTCTCGCGAACCGTATCGCGCGGCGCGGCAACCTCAGAGAACTCGTTGCTGTCCAAATCCAATTGGAACACCACCGGCCGGCCCCCGGGCACGACGGCCTCTCCAGGTCGCTCTTTCCGCCGAGTACCCTCCCAATACACCCGCTTTCCATCGGCCGACCATTGGGTGGGAAAGGCATACGGCTGAAGCTTAAGCGTGGGCCCGATGCTGCCGTTTGAGCGCACAACGTTCCAGATTTCCCCGCCTGCAAGATCTCTCGCGTCACCCCGTCTCAAAAGACCGATGCCACGCACCGGTGACGGAAAGAACGCCATGTCACCATCCGTGCTCGCCAACGGTTCGATGCGCCCTGTGGAGCCTGGAATGCGGTACAGCGCGGAGTGCGCGGGCCCTTGCGAGAAGCGGATCGTGAGAAACGCGACATCGGTGCCGGCAAACCAGCCCGTCTCACGGATCGTCGCCTCGGCTGGTGACGCCCTCCAAATCTCCTTGGACCGGCGAGATATGGCGCTCCAAAGCACCAAACTCGACTGGGGAATGGGGGGCGCGCCCTCCCCCGCGAGGGCCTTTCGCAGTTGCTCGGGCGTGGCGATCGTCACCGTGCGCTGGGCGAGGATGTAACGGCCAAACGGCGCCCACTGGGCATTCTCCACGTGAGGAGCACACACCACTTCGGGAGCGAGGAGCAAATACGCTTGGCTCCCAGCGATCACAACGTCCTTGACGTCCTGCAAAGCCACCATGGCGAGAAGTGCGCACAGCATGGCCCATTATGGGCCCATTTCGAGGACTTTCGACGACGCCCGGGAAGAGGATGCCTCCGCAGCCCCGCTGTGGAGGCCTACCTAGGCAGCCGAAACGAAAGCCTCCACAGCGGGGCTGCGGAGGCATGGGAAATCGCCAGGTGATTTGTGACTCACTACATCTCGGACTCCCATCGTTCCGCAACGCTTGCCTTTGCCCCGCCGCCACCGCATACTTGTATCCATGGCAGAGACCTTCATTCTCGCTGAGATTTGTGCCAACGAGTTCCAACGGGACGCGGTGGCAGGCTTTGTAACGACGGTCCGTCCGCTGCTGGAAGCCGTGGATGGATTCCGCAGCCTCACGCTCTGGCGCGCGGCCGACGACAGTGAGCGCTTCCTCCTCTTGACCCACTACGCCGATTCCGAGGCGGCGGCCGCGGGCCTGCGCATGCTCGCCGATGGACACCTCCTGACCGACTACATCGAATCCATGACGACGCCGCCCGACGTGCGACAGGTCGAGGTCTTGGCCCGCGACGGTGTGGCGCCCGGCAAGGTCGAACCCGGCGGGCACCTCTCCATCAGCACGCAAGCTCCTTCCGACGAAGAGGCCGGACTGCAGGACCTCGAGGACGTGCTCGCAGGCCTTCTGTACCTTCCCGGTTGCCTCGGCACCGCCCACGGCGACAACATCGCGCGCCCCGGCGAGCTCATCGGCCTCGCATTCTGGGCGAACCAAACCGCCTACCAAGCGTCCGTCTCCGACCACCCGACATACCCCGTGCGCCTGTTCCGTCGCGTAGGGTGATCCCGCCTCCAAAGTGGCTTCGGCGTCCCGCCGATTCCGCCCAAAGGTGGCTTCGGCGTGTCGCCGCTTACGGCCAAACGTGGGTTGGGGGGGGGGGAATCGGG
>CAYJMZ010000110.1:3155-8616 GCA_964370995.1 uncultured Fimbriimonadaceae bacterium
GGGGGGCCCCCACCGCCCCCACGGGGGGGGGGGGGGGGGGGGCTCCGGGCCCCCCCCCCGAAGCCACCTTGGCCGAAGCCACCTTGGGGGCCGCTACATGCTATGCTTCGCTCTCGGGCCATGCCTGCCCTGCTAGACAAACCCCATGGACAATCCAACGGTCGAGGCATCGGGCGACGTGTCGCGCGGTCGAGTCGAATCGGTCGTGCTCACAGGCGGCGCCAGCACGCGCATGGGCACGGACAAGGCCTCCGTGCTTGTCGACGGGGTTGCCCTGGGGGAGCGCATTGCAGCTCAGTTGGCCGAAGCGGGATTTCCGCCCACGATCCTGGGGCCCGCGCCGATTCGGGGTCTGCCCTTCCAGCAGGACGAGCACCCGCAAGACGGCCCCCTCGCCGCCCTCCGAGCCTTCCACCCAACCGCCCCGCTGGTGTTCGTGGTCGCGTGCGATCTGCCGCTGTTCGACTCCGGCATCGTGGCGGTGATGCTGGGTGCACTGGGGCAGTCCGACGCAGCCGTGGCGTCCGTGGGCGGCAGGCTGCAACCGCTCTGCGCGTTGTACCGCGCGGAGGCATTTGACATTCTCAGGGGTCCCCTTTCCAACGCACGCTCGATGATGGCGTTCTTGGACGCGCTTGAGGTCGTGGAAGTGAGCGAATCTGATTGGGTCGCCGCAGGCCTTCACCCAGCCTGCGTGCGTGGCGCAAACACGCCGCATGAGTTGCGCGAAATTCTTGGCACAGGGGAGTGACGACGGTTTCACGCGGATAGTGGCCCGGACTTCCACATCTGCGAAACCCAGCGCCCTCTGCGTGAAAACTCCGCGGCCGCTACACCAACGGACTGTAGATCTCCGGCCGACGATCGCGCAGAAACAGCGTGCGCGCATGACTCTTGCCCACCTGCGAGAGGTCCATATCGACGTAGAGCACTTCGTCGATGCCCTTCCCCGCCCTGGCGAGCACCACGCCGTCCGGACCGCACACAAAGGACTCGCCTCCGAACACCAGGCGCTCCTCGGGACCCACGCGGTTGCACAGCGCCACGAAGAACCCGTTGTGGAACGCGGCGACCCGCATTTCGGCCTCGTACAAGCCCTCCGGCCACTCGTCCACCGCCCCCGCCTGCGGCACCACAACGACCTCGGCACCCGCCAGCGCGAGCATGCGCATGTATTCCGGGTAGTGGCGATCGTAGCAAATCGCGACCCCGATCTTGCCCGCCGCCGTGTCGTAAACGGGCGCTCCCGTATCCCCCGGAGCGTAGTAGCCCTGCTCGTGAAAGCCCTCGTAGTCGGTGATGTGGGCCATGCGTGTGCGGCCTAGGAGCGTGCCGTCGGCGTCGATCACCGGCGACGTGTCGAAGAAGCGGTCCCCATCGCGCTCGTACAAGTTCAGCACGAGAACCACCCCCAACTCGCGTGCCAGAGACCGGAACGCCTCGACCGTAGGGCCGGGCACCGTCTCCGCGAGCCGTGCCAAGTCGCCCGACGCGGGCACCTGCGGGTGGAACCGCTCGAACGCAAGCTCCGCAAACGCGATGACCTCCGCACCAGCGGCCGCGGCCTTCCGAGCCGCCTCCACCCCCCGCGCGACGTTGGAGGCCTTCTCGGCAGAGGCGTGCTGCTGAACCAGGGCGATGCGCATGGAGGAGATTATGGGCGCTCGCCGGAATGTTGCAGACAAAGGAGCACCTGTAGCACAGGCACCCTGCCTGTGTTCCGGACGCGACACAGGCAGGGTGCCTGTGCTACAGGTGCGCCATCCAACGAGACCTGCACAAGTGGCAAACTGCGAAGAGTCATGCTCGCAACTCTCCTTCTGACCCTTTCAGCATTGCAAACCTTCGCCCCTCCCCAGCCTTGGGCGCTGGGCATGGCGGCTGCGCCACGCATCCCGTTCGTGGGCGATGTGGACGGCGACGGCTTGGCCGACCTGATCGCCGTGCATCCGCCGGGCGCCGCGATCATCGATGTCAGCAGGTCCGTGGACGGGCAGAAATGCGCGCCCCCCATTCAGGCGCTGTCCGGCTGGGGCAAGGACTGTCAGGCCGCTGCGGTGGGCGAGCTCGACGGCAAACCCGGCATCGACGTCCTGGGGATCTTTGACGGGCACTCCCTACGCCTCGCCGGTGGATTCAAGGGTTTGCGCTTCGAAGACCTTCCGAACTGGCTCCAACTGCCCAGCGTCCTCAACGCACCGGGGCTGGCGGTTCTCGACGGGGGCAAGCAGACGCTGGCTTTTTCGACCTCCGACGGGGGCGCGTATCTCGTGGACACCGGATCGAGGACCCCGAAGGCAGCGCGGGTCCCCAAAGGAACAGCCTGGATCGGGGATGCGGGCACCACGTTGGCCTGCATGGACACGCGAGGAAACGTCAACCTCCTCAATCGCAACACCCTCAAGAAGGGCCCTCGGATCGGCACCGCACGCCCAGGCTCGAGGCCGGCTGCAGGTCCCGGGCTGATCGTGTGGGACGACACCGCGTGGACGCCCCAAGGCACCCAGCCCCTCGCCGTCGACGGCCTGCCCCCCGCCCCGTCGGTGAGCGCGTTGGGCGACGTGGACGGGGATGGCGACCTCGACGCGGTCACCTTCCGCTACGGGTCCGAGCGCCACACCGCAAACCAGGTGCTGCTCCGGCGCTCCCTCACCCCCGGCGAGGCCGACTCCGACCACGATGGACTAGCCAACGACGCCGAATCCAAACTCGGTACCGACCCCGTGAACCCAGACACCGACGGTGACGGCCTCCTGGACGGTTGGGAAACGGGCACGTTCCGGGGCCTCGATCTCAGGGCCCTCGGTTGCAATCCGCGGCACATCGACGCCATCTGCCTCGTGTCCCGATTCGAAGAGGTGAAGGAGGAGACGCTCAAAGCCGGATTCGAGCGCGTGACGAAGTTCTACGCCGACCTCAAGATTCCCAATCCAGACGGCGCCAACGGCATCGGATTCCACGCGATCATGCTCGAGCCCGTCAAGGGCGACGACACCAAGAGTGGATGGCCCGAGAACCGCGCGAAATTCCTTCCCCCGAAGTGGAAGGGCGTCGTGCATTGGATGCAGGTCACTCCGGGCGGGGGCGGACAGGCCGACCAACTCGGCGACGGCGGCAGCGTGGGCCAAAACTCCCTCTGGGCCGTGTTCGTGCACGAGTTTGGGCACCAGATGGGCCTCGATCACGAGGGCTTCTGGCCAAACAGCCTCTGCCCGATCTATCCCAGCCTCATGAACTACGCGTACTCTTATTCGTACGAGGACAGCGGCGACAAGATCCACTACAGCGACGGCTCGCTCAAGGATTACGTGCTGCGCGAGACCGACCTGGATGAGACGATCCCCCTTCCCTACGATCGCGTGAAGTTCCTCGAGAAGGGCCCCTATCGGTTCCGGCTGAAGGCCACTGGCGACACCACGCTCATCGACTGGAACTGGAACGGCGTGTTCGGCGAGAAACACATCCGCGCGGACATCAACTACTCGTACTCGACCAATGCCGGCCGGCGCGACGACGTGGGCAAGGTCCAAACGGCACCGTGGTTGTTTGTGCACAAGGGCAGTGCGTTTGCGCTCTACGGTGCGGAAGCAGGCCGCTTGGAGCTGAGGCGCCTCCAAAAGCCCTTCGCGTGGGACAAGCCGTGCACCATCGAATCGGGCGGGCTCACGGGCGACCCCGTCGCGGCGAGTTTCGACGGGAAGGTCCATGTGTTCTATCCAACCGCCGCGGGGGTGATGACACGGCATGTCACCCTTGGGCCGGCCGGCATGCAGATGTCGTCACCCGAGGTGGTGGATGCCAACCCCTCCCTCGTGCCCACCGTCGGCGTGAGCGGCGGGCGCCTGTTCCTGTTTCTGTGGGACTCGAAGACGGGGGGCGTGGATTACAAGGTCATGGAAGCCGGGCGCGGGTTCGTGCGGACCCTGGGCCTGTTCGCCCAAAGCACCAATCCCGTGGGCATGTGCACCGACACGCTGACGGGCGAGATCGTGATCGCACTTGGCCAGGATCAAGACGACAAGCGCACCTACAGGTGGCAGATCCGACGCTATGCCGATGAGAACGGCCGCCTGCGGGAGCGCTCGATGGAGTGGATCGGCGGCGAGACGGGCCAGACGCGTGGCACGGGCCGCCTCACCGCCCTGTTCGATGCGGGTCGCGATGCGGGGCCAAAGGGACGCCTGTACATCTACGGCAAGGGCATCACCACCCTGGAATCACCTACGGCGTGTACATACGTGGCCCACCAGGTGGCGGACGCGAAAATCGGGGGCGGCTGGATGGTCAAACGCTTCTACGACGAGTGGAGCCAGTCCCGCTCTGCCCCAGCCGCCGCGTGGTTTGGCGGCGACGTGATCTGGGGCTACCGCTGGTTCGGTGGACCGGGAGACAACACCCTCCACGTCGGTTACGGGGGCCTGGGAATCCAAGACCTACCCATGGCGGACGCGGACGACCTCGGCTACCTCCGCGGTTTCGGAATCCGCCACTCGCTCACCTGGCTGGGGCAAGAGCGGTAGCGGGCGGGAACCGGGAACTGTTGCAATTCTTGTTGCGAAGCCCTATGCTCTCTTTCTAAGTCTTCGGCAATCCTGGGGGTACTATGGTCAAATCGCTGGCTCTGATTTACGGTCTCGTCGCCTACGTGATCTTCCTTGCGGCCTTCCTCTACGCGATCGGGTTCGTGGGAAACCTCGCTCTCGAGCTGGGGGGCACGCAGCTGTTTCCGCGCACGGTCGACAACGGCGCAGGGGCAGTCGTCGGGTTCGAATGGCCCGCATTTCTGATCAACGCACTGCTTTTGGGTGCATTTGCCATCCAGCACAGCGTGATGGCGCGTCCGTGGTTCAAGCGAGCTTGGACCAAGATCGTCCACCCGTCGATCGAACGAAGCACGTACGTGCTGCTGGCAAGCCTGCTCCTCATGCTGCTCTACTGGCAGTGGGTGCCCATGACCGACGGGATTTGGAGCGCCTCCGCACCCTGGTTGCGAACCTCCTTGTGGTGCATCTTCGGCCTTGGCTGGCTGCTCGTGCTCCTGTCAACGTTCGCCATCAACCACTGGGACCTGTTCGGCCTCCGTCAGGTCTATCTCAACTTTCAGGCCCGTGAACCCGCCCCGTTGGAGTTCAAGGTCCACGGCCTTTACGCGCTTTGCCGGCATCCCATCATGCTGGGGTTTCTCATCGCCTTCTGGTCGACCCCGGACATGAGTCTCGGCCACCTGGTGTTTTCGATCGCCACATCGGCATACGTGTTCCTCGCGCTCCAATTTGAGGAAGGGGATCTGCACCGCGCGCACCCCGAGTACGCAGAGTATCGGAAGTCGACATCAATGCTGCTGCCGCTCGGCCGAAAGCGATAGCAGTCCACTTGTTTCACGCAAAGGCGCAAAGGACGCTAGGGGCAATCCAGTCCAAATAGCCCCGACCTCATGCCTCGGTAGCTTCAGCTGTCGAGG
>CAYJMZ010000111.1:0-8594 GCA_964370995.1 uncultured Fimbriimonadaceae bacterium
CCCCTCACCCCTGCCCCTCTCCCCGCAAGCGAGGCGAGGGGTTCCCGGACAGGCACGTTGGGCTGCTATCGTAGCGCCCATGCCCTCGATGGCCGGCGGGTTTTGCGTGGCCAACACGACCTCGTGGGCGCGCACCGACCTGGTCGTGCTGTCGCGCGAGCAGTCCCTGGCGGGAGATCGGGTGGTCGATGCCACGGGTGCCCCGATCCCCTCCCAACGGCTCCGCTCGGGCGAATTGGCGGTGCTGGCGAAGGACGTGCCGGCGTTCGGGACTTCTCGCTTCCGGGTCGTTACGGGGCCGGCCTACGCGAGGCAAAGGGCGAGCGCGAGCGGTTGGCAGATCGAAAGCCCGGAGTGGCGAGTCACGCTCGATTCGCGAACGGGAGCGGTTGCACGGCTTTGGAACACACGCCTCGGCCGCGACTTCGTGGACCATCGCTCGACTCACGGCCTGAACGAATACCTCTACCTGCCTGGGGCCGATCTGCGGAAACTTGCGGCGCCGACCAACGCACGCGTCGAGGTGGTCGAGCCGGGGCCGCTGGTCGCGCGGCTACGGGTCACCTCCTCGGCTGCGGGCACGCGGGGGCTCGTGCAGGAGGTCCAGCTTGTCGCCGGGCTCGACCGTGTCGACTTCAACGACGTGATCGACAAAACCGCGGTGAGGGCGAAGGAGGGCGTGCACTTCGCGTTCCCGTTCGCGGTGCCAAGCGGCCAGGTGCGCATCCACGGCCCGTGGGCGATCGTACGCCCGGACCTCGATCAGATCGCGGGCTCGAACAAGAACTGGTTCAACACGCAGTATTTCGTCGACGTTTCGAATGCGAAGTTCGGGGTGACCTGGTCGTCGCTCGACGCCCCGTTGATGGAGGTGGGCGGGATCACCGCCAACCTTCTGGGCGGGGGCTACGATCCGAAGGAGTGGCTCAGCCGCATCGGGCCCACCCAGGCGATCTACTCCTGGGCGCTGAACAACCACTGGTACACGAACTACCGCGCGGACCAGGAGGGCGCGCTGACGTTCCGCTACAGTGTCCAGGCTCACGGGCTCTATGCACCAGACCGGGCCTACCGCTTCGGCGCCGGGCTCGCCCAGCCGCTGCTCGTGTTCGAAGGTGTCGAAAACGCGCCCCTGCTGGCGGTGAGCGACGTGCGCGTGGTCGTGACCTCGCTCAAGCCGAGCAACGACGGCAAGGCCCTGATCGCGCGGCTGTGGTGCGTGAGCGACAGACCCGCAAACGTGACGCTGACGTGGCGGCGCGGGCTGGTTCGAGGGATCAGCGTGTCCGACTCCAGCGAGCGCGTTGTTCGTCCTCTCGGCGCGGCACTCCCGATCGCGGGTTGGCAGGTGTTCACGGTGCGCGCCGAGCTGGTGCCGGACAACGCCTCCACATCGGGGATGCGGAGGCATGAAATCGCCGGGACGGCGAAGCCACCTTAGTAGAGGAACATGGGCTTGCCCAGCATGTTCGCGACCTTCGGGCGGTAGTTTTCGACGTCGTAGAGCTCGCCCACGTCCACGGTCTTCTTGCCCGAGGTGATGCTCGAAAGCGGCACGACGGCGTACTTGCCCTCCCGCAGGGCGACCATCTTCCCCGACTCGCCTCCGAGCACGACTTCGGTCGCGAGGTTCGCGTACGAAATTGCGACCATGCGGTCCAGGGCGTCGGGCTCGCCGCTGCGCATGAGGTAGGCCAATTGCTGGTAGATGATGTTCTCGCCCGTGAGCGACTTGATGCACTCACCCACGACCTCGCCGATGCCGCCAAGCTTCCGGTGGCCGTACTCGTCCTGCTCGCCAGCCTCCAGCACGCCGCCACCGACCATCTGGGCGCCCTCGGAGATCGTCATGATCGCGTAGCCGCTCGGGTTGTCCCGCTTGTCCCCTTGAAGGAGCTTCGCCAAGCGCTCCACGTCGAACGGCACCTCGGAGATGATCGCCCGGTCAACGCCCGCGAGGTAGGCCGAAATCAGCGAGGTCTCCCCGGAATTGCGCCCAAACAGCTCCACGATGCAGATCCGTTCATGCGATCCCGTAGGCGTTCGGAGCGCCGTGATGAGATCCACGCTGCGGGTAACGGCGGTGGAGAACCCGATGCAGTAGTCCGTGCCGGGGACGTCGTTGTCCATGGTCTTGGGGATCGCGACAACCGGAAAGCCCTCGCTGTCGAGCCTGGCCGAGTAGCTGAGCGTGTCGTCGCCCCCGATGGTGATCAACGCGTCAAGCTTGAGATGCTCGAGGTTGCGCAGCACGTGCGGGGTGAAGTCCGCGCGGTCCGATTCGGTCATGTCCGCATGCTCGCCCCGCCAAAGGAACGAGGGAATGCGGTCGGAGCTGACACGCCCCGGGTTTGTGCGCGAGGTGTGCAGAAACGTGCCGCCCGACCGGTCGATGGTCCGTGTGTTGGCCCGCGTCAGAGGCAGCACGAACTGGCCTCCGGGATCCGCGTCGTCGGGGTCCAGATGCAGCAGCCCCGCCCAGCCGCGCCGGATGCCCAGCACCTCGTGACCGGCGTCCGTCGCGCGCGCCACCACCGCCTTGATGCACGGGTTAAGCCCGGGAACATCGCCCCCGCCTGTGAGAATTCCAATTCGTTTCTTCATGGAGAGAATCCCTATTGTGCCCGGGTTCGGAGCGGCAATTCGGGATTGCGGATACAGGATTGAGGATTGAGGATTGAGGATTGAGTCCGGATCTTCCTGCTGCAAGCCCCCCTCAAAGACATCTTAAACCCTCAATCCTCAATCCTGAATCCTGAATCCTCAATGCTGCATCCTCAATCCTCAATCCTCAATCCTCAAACCTGCTCCGTCCCATCCTCAGGGCCCCGAGCGCCACGGCTGGCACGCTGAGGGCGGCGAGCCAGGGGAAGAGGGGCAGGGCGGGGAACGTGTCGGGCTCGCTTGGCACGCTCAGCTGCACCGTGGTGGCCACCTGCTTCTTCAGCGGCGCCTGGGCGACGAGGTCTCCGCGCGCATCCACGGCAAGGGAGTAACCCAAAGACGCGGCGCGCACGAGGGGCACACCCGCCTCGATCGCGCGGAACGGGGCGGCGGCGCGGAGTTGGTCTGGCGCGTTGGTGCCCATGTACCAATCGTCGATGGACATCACCGCGATCAGTTGCGCCCCGCTCTGCGTCTGCTTGAACGCGATGTCGTAGAACAGGCCCTCGAAGCAAAGCATCGGCCCCACGCGCAGTCCCCCAACCTCGATCGCCGACACGTGGTCCGCCGGCACCAGGTCCCCGCTCGGCACCTTGAACGCGTCGAGAAACGGCAGAACGCCGCGCAGGGGAACGAACTCGCCGAAGATCACGAGGCGCGTCTTGTCCGCGTACGACCAGTCCCCGTCAAACCCAAACGCGGTCTGGAACGCCTTGTCCCCGGTGCCGCGCTGGCCGCCGAACAGCACCGGCACCTCCTTCACAACTTCGAAGGGAGGCCGTGGCGGATACGAGGCTCCTGACGACACGCCCTCGGGCAGCACCAACAGCCGCGCCTGGGCGCTCGCGGCGGCAAGGGTGAGTTCGGCGACGGAAGCCGCGAGGGCCGCGTCCTGCGTCGCGGGATTGCCAAACGCAAGGTCCACCCCGGGCTGCCCGATCGTGATGGTCGTGGCAATCCCCTCGGCCGGGGTCCCATATCGAACCAGGGACAGCGCCAGCACCGCCACGAAGGCCATGGCTCCCTGCCGCAGCGCCGAAAGCCGCTCCCCGCGCAGGAACCTCGCGCCCAACACGTTCGCCAGCACCACCCACGCGGACACGCCGTACACGGTGGCGTAGTGCGCGGTCTGGATCATCGGGGCGATGTGCCACAGCGGCGTGGCCACGAGCCCCCACGGAAACGCGAACACCAGCACGTACGAGCGCAGAATCTCGACTCCCGCCCACACCAGGGGGATCAACCACGGGCGGTCGAGCCTCCAGCACGCGTTGAGGATCCACCCAAGCCCCGCGAAGTACAGCGCTCCGGTAGCCGTGGCCAACGCCCAAGGCACGGTGCCCATGAGCGTGCTGCCGGTCCACCTCGCCACAAACGGCTGCAGCCAGAACAACTGACCGCCCATGAACACGAGCCCGAACACGTACCCCGAGCGCAGCGCGCCCCTGCCGTCGGTGTCGGCCAAAGCCTGCAGCCACGGCACCAGCGCCACGAACACGAGCAGGGAGAAATCGAGCGGGGCAAATGCGCCGAGAAGGAGGAGGGCGGAGGCGATGGGAGGGCCCCAAAACGACCATCTGGCGGCCAGTCGGGGCCCGGACACAGGCAGGGGTGCCTGTGCTACGTTATCGGCCGGAGCCATGGAGACCTCCGGCGAGCGCTTCGAGGCCAGCCAGGTGTGAGGCGTCGTTGTAGCGCAAGAGCATGAACGTGCCTTCGGGGCGGCGTTGGAGTTCGGTCACCGACCCGTTGAGAAAGCGAAAACCTCGCGATGTGTCCAGGGTTCCACGCATCAACTTGGCCATAAGCAGTGCCGCGGCACCGCCGTGCGTCACCACGGCGAGGTCTTCGCAGGCCGAGCGGATGCGCGCGGCGACCGGATCGAGGCGGTCCCACACATCGGCAAACGACTCCCCTTCCGGCGGGCGCACCGTGTACGCCGGCGCATCCCCCGCCAGCACGCGCGCGCGCTCCCAAAGGTCCTCGTAAAGCAGGCCTTCCCAGCCCCCCATGTGCCGCTCGCGCAGTTCGGGCAGGAGTTCGAGTTCGGCCCCGCAAGCCGCAGCGACCGGGCGGGCGGTCTCGGCGCTGCGCAGCAGGTCGCTGGACAGCACGCGCCCCACCTGGCCTTTGGTGAACGCGCGCCCGAGGCGTCTGGCCTGCTCCCGGCCCGTGTCGTCGAGGTCGACGTCGGTGTGGCCCTGCGCCCGGCCTTCCCTGTTCCAGGCCGTTTGGCCATGCCGAATCAGGTAGAGGCGCATGGCGGCGTTATACCTGCCAGGGGCGGACCTCGCCGAGTTCGTTCCCGTCCGCGTCGATTCTGAGGGCGCCCAGCCGAAGGGTCCGCACCGGAGCGGGCGCCACGGCGGTGCACCGAACGTGCGCCACACCCGTGGCAAACGAGATCGAGGTCACCCTGCCCATGCCCAGCGGTTGCCCGCCCTCGCGCTCCATCGCGCACAGCAGGCCCTCGTAGGCGCTCGGGCGCACCGAATGCACGCGCTCGACGTGGTGGCGGTCCATCGCCCGGGCGAGCGGCCCGTCCTCGGGGTCGTCCTCGCCCACCAGCAGCAGGGTCCGCCCCGCGATCTCGGCATGCTGCACGGCGCCCAAGCCCAGGGCGTCGAGGTCGGTGCGCACAATGGGGCGGCCCGAGCCCAGACGCGCGCCCTGAAGCGACACGCGAGCCAGTTCCACGCGGTGGTCCTCCCCGTCCTCGAGCAGTTTCAGCCAATTCGCCTTGCGCTGGGCGTGGCGCACCACTTCGGGAAACGCGGGCGCGCGGGGCACGGACTCGGGGCCCACCGGCCAACCCGCTCCATCGATCTTCGACCCCTCGGGAATCAGCAGGGACGTCGGACCCACGAGGTCGGCCAGCGCGAAGGCCAGTTGCCGCGCGAGGGGTGTCGGACGAAGCGGGGGCAGCATCACGATCGCGTCCTCCGCCGCCTCGGCCAGCAACGCCGCCGCCGCCGCAACGAGCACGTGGGGAGCCCGCAGGGGATCCAGCGAGCCGTAGAAGCGCCACGCGACGGCGCGCCCCCCGCGCCAAATCACCAAACGAGCCGCGGGGCCGTGCGACGCGTCGGCGGGGTCGAGACACACCAAATCGCGCTCGCCGTGGCTCTGGAGCCATTCGCGCCAATCGGAAGTCCCATCGCCAACGAGCAAGGTGCGCCCCATCGTCTGATGCCGGTTCATACGTTCGCGACGAAGCGAAAGGCTCGCTTCAGCCAGCGAAACAGGGGGGAGGGAGAGTTGTGGAGGGAGCATCCGTGCTCCGACCTCCGTTTCCACCATCCGGTGGTGTCTCCACAGGGTGATTGTACCCCGACATTCCCTTTCAGGGAGTCTGAGTTTTCCACCAAGTGTGGGACGATTTGCACCGAAGGGCGTTACGCTCCGCCGTTGCCAAGGTGCTTTACGACCTTGATCTTCTGTCTCAATTGCGCCGCGTACGCCGTGCGGGCGGAACCTTGATACACCTGCTTGAGTGCCTCCAGATCGGCCCCTGCAGCGTCCTTGCCGAGCATCTCCACGCGGAAGATCTGAATGCCGTTGACGGTCTGCGCGGGTTTGGTGACCTTGCCGGCCTCCAACTGCGCCATGTCGCGCCGCACCGACTCGGAGAACACGCTCAACGGCCGCCAGCCGAGAGACCCGCTGGAGGGCCGCCCCGCGGGATCGGGAATGCTCGCAAGCACCGTGTCCCACGCCTCGCCCTTCTGAATGCGGTCGTAGGCGTCCCCGGCGAGTTTGAGCGCCGCCGCCAGGGACGTCGCCTGCTCGTCTTGCGGCTTCACCACGATCGTCGCGACGCGCACGAACTCCTTGGGATCGAACTGACGCATCACCAACTTGTCCACCAGCAGTTGGCTGGCCACGCGCAGGTATAGCCGCGAGCGCGGAAAGCCCTGCTCCCGGAGCGCGACGTCTACGTCCTGCCCCGGCTGCAGCGTGTTGCGCATCTGCTGAATCTGCGACCCCATCTCGGCCTCGATCTCCTCCCGGGTCACCTTCACGCCGTTTTTGTCCGCCTCCTGCCTGGCCATGTGGTAGGACACGAGATCGGTCAGCGCCTCGTCGCCGCGCCAATCCCACAGAAGGGGGGCGAGGTCCGACGCTTTGATCGGCTTGCCGTCGATGGTCGCCACGACCGCATCGGGCGCAGGGGCCGCGCGGCGATAGACCTCGGGCAGGTCGAGGGTGGGCCCCTGGAGGGCGATAAACCAGGCAAGGATGGCGAGGGGGAGTGTCATGGGATGGTCCTACGGTGCGTCAGTGCACGCTCTCATAGAGTTCGACGGTTCGCTCGGCGTTCCGGTCTGTTCGAAACCGATCTTCGGCGGCGACCCGGCCTGCGCCGCCGATCGTTTCCCGGGTCAACGGAAGGCCCAGCATCTCGGAAATCGTGGGGCCCAGTTGCTCGTCGGTGTCGAAGAGCATCCCCGAAAGGTCGGGATCCACCAGCTCGGACAGCCCTCCGACATCGCGGATCAGCACGGACACGCCCAGCGACATCGCCTCCATCGCGGCCATGCTGACCGCCCCGCGGTAGCTCGGCACAACGAACACGTCTGCGGCGGCCATCACGCCATAGGGAGTGTCCACCCGCCCAAGCAGGCGCACCTGGGACGGTTGGGCAAGTTCGCCCGCGGCCGCGTGCAGGGTGGCGTCCTCGGGGCCCTCTCCGGCCAGCAGGAGCACGGCCTCCGGCGAGCTCGACCACGCCTCGCCCATCGCCCGCACCAGGGCCACGAAGCCGCGCTCGGCGATCCATCGACCCACGCCCGCCACCACCGGCACGTTCTCGTCAAGCCCGAGCGCCGCGCGGGCCGAGGCCCGATCGGGGGCACCCACCGGACGCCGCACACCCGGCGGCACGGTCTCCACGCGCATCACCAGCATATCGTCGAGTGCCCGGGTCACCGCGCGGGACACCCCGAGGCCTGCGCCTGCTTCGTTAAGGCGGGCGACCAGCAAGGGGTGCTTGGTCTTGGGCATGTCGTAGGCGGTGTACACCCAAGGCCGCTTGTCGCCAAAGCACGCGCTGCACGCCCACGCGCACCGATAGCCGAACGCGTGGACCCGATCGAACCCCTCCGCCTCCTGGTAGAGCCGTTTGGACACCTCCCTGTCGTGGCGAGGCCCGGTTTCGTTGGGAATCCAATCGCTTGCATCGAGCACCACCACCTCGCAGTCGCGATCGGCCAAGGCGGCCGCCAAGTCGCCCACGTGGGTGTTGATGCCCCCGAGCGACTGCCGTTTGAGAAGCAGAACTCTCATCGTGGAACGGTCAACCCATCGATCAGCGTGCTCAGGACCTGGTTCGGCGCAAGGCCCTCGACCTCGGCCTCCGGGCGCAGAACGATGCGATGGCGAAGCACCGCCAGGGCCATCCCCTTGACGTCGTCGGGAATCACGAAATCGCGTCCGCGCATCGCCGCAACGGCTTTCCCGCAGTTGAGCAGGGCGATCCCGGCGCGAGGCGACGCCCCGAAAAGGATGTCGTTCGCGGTGCGGGTGGATTTGACGAGGTCGTGGATGTACCCGAACACCTTGTCTTCCACCGCAACCGCGCGCACCTCGTCTTGGGCCTGCGCGAGCTCGTCTCCCTTGACGACGGGAGTGATTCCGGCCTCCTCGAGGTTCTGGGGAAGGAATCCCGCGTGGTGGCGGCGCATCACGTCCAACTCCGCGTCGTCCGTGGGGTAGTCGACCAGGACCTTCAACAGAAACCGATCCTGCTGCGCCTCGGGCAACGGGTAGGTCCCCTCGAACTCGATCGGGTTTTGCGTGGCAAACACGAGGAAGGGGGGTGGAAGGCGGTGGGTCTCCCCGTCGATGGTCACGCTGCGCTCTTCCATGGCCTCCAGCAGCGCGCGAAGGCGTGTTCGGCGCGCCGCACCCCGCGATACCGCTGCCGGGCG